>DAOUXC010000262.1 GCA_030666795.1 Desulfobacteraceae bacterium | reverse complement strand
CCTGGTTCAATGTATGAAACCCGCAGAAAAGGTATTCCTGGCCGTTTTACCCGGGCGGGGGAGGGCCACCCCCCCTCCGCCATTTGAAGTGAATTCAAATGGTTCCGCCCCCACCCTCCCGCTGGGCGGGATTGATGGTCTTTTTATGAATCCATCAATCTATGATTACCTCTCCTTAGTCCCTCAGTTTTTTTGCTGTTTCGGCCACCCTTTGGCCGAGTTTCATAGCATTATCTTCAGTCTTGCTGTCGGGCGCGCCCGCGCAGGCCACACCATAATGTCCGGTAGCGGACATGGGATCCCCCACGATTATCATTCCATAAATCAAAAGGGCCTGGATAATGGACATCATGGTGGTTTCCTTGCCGCCCGTGGGATCTCCTGATGTGGCAAAGGCGGCGCCCACCTTTCCCTCCATTTTTTTCCGCACCGACACAAATTCATCGAATATCCTTTTGAGTTCGGCGGCCATGGCTCCAAAATAGACCGGAGAGCCTGCAATGACCCCGTCGGAAACCAGAAAGTCATCCTTGGTAACCTCATCGGTACGCCTTAAAACCGTATCCACACCCTCTACAGCTTCAACGCCCCTTGCTATGGCCTCAGCCAATTTTTTTGTGTTACCACCTTTAGAAAAATAAAGAATCAAAATTTGCATTAATAACCTCCTCACAAAGAATGGATGAGCATTATGATTTTCATGGTTTCAAATCAGTCCCTGTTTCTGCAAGAAAGACATGGAACGCTGACCTATGGTCGTGACCTGACTCAGGGCCTGGGTCAGATGAACTACTGATTCCGGGGCCACGTGCGAATTGATCATGGCCACTGCCTGATCAATATTCTTTTCAATATCTTCCCATGCCTCACCGGGAGCAACACTCCCGGCAAGCTGAATCTCCTGGAAGATCATGTCAACAAGCATCTTGACAACCCTTTCCGCTCCCTGCTTTTCCGGCTCCGGAAGCCCCCTAATCAACTCAAGCATCTGGGAGGCCCAGATAATCCCGGATTTGATCTTTTCACTTTGCGAAAACGCCATAATGGCCTCTCTTGTATTCATACAATTTCCTCCAGAATATTTTTTTAACGAATAGATTCAAGGATTGTAAATGTAATGTTTCCCAATAAAAATCTCAAGTTTTTTTCATCTGTTACACAACTCTCACATCACATTTTACCTTGACCCGGCCCGGTTTCCTTTATATAACATCCATAAAATTTTTTTATGCAAATCGAATCGAAAAAGGACAGGAAATATGTATAATGCAAGTGATTTGAGAAAAAACCTGAAGATTCAAATTGACAACGAACCGTATGTTATCACTGAATTCCGGTTTTCCAAACCCGGAAAAGGACAGTCCCTTTACCGCTGTAAACTGAAGAATATGATAACCGGGGTTATTCTCGACCGGACCTACCGGTCAGGAGATACGTTTGAGCAGGCTGTCCTGGAAGAACGCAAAATGCAGTATCTCTACAACCAGGAAAACGAATTTTGTTTCATGGACGTGGAGAACTATGAACAGGTTTTTCTTTCCTTGGAACAGGTAGGGGATGCAAAAAATTACCTTACCGATAATTTAGAGGTGGACATCCTCCTCTTTGAAGACAGTCCCATAGGGATTACCCTGCCAAACTTTGTGGACCTTGCGGTTACCAGGGCAGACCCATGGGTAAAGGGCGATTCCGTTGCAGGTGACACAAAACCCGTCACAATGGAAACAGGCTATGTTCTCCGGGTCCCCCCCTTTGTCGAGGAAGGGGGTAAATTAACAATTGATACGCGAACCGGGGAATATGTCACCCGGGTCAAAGAATAACCCCTTTCCGGCAAAAAAAATGATATTGGCCGGCCGTAAACAATACCTGTGGCTGCGTGCCCGTATGATCCAGGCCATGCGGCTTTTTTTTATTGAACACGATTACTTAGAGGTGGAAACGCCCCAACTCATCCCGGCCCCTGCCCCTGAACCTCACATTCATGCCATCAGCGCGGACAACCTTTTTCTGCATACCTCTCCCGAGTTGTGCATGAAGCGGTTGCTGGCGGCAGGTTACCCCAAGATATTCCAGATCGGCAAATGCTTCCGCCATGCCGAACGGGGAAACCTTCACATGCCCGAATTTACCATGCTTGAATGGTACCGGACCGGAATAGACTATATGGCCCTCATGGAGGAATGTGAGGACATGATCCGGTCCGTGTCCCGCAGGCTTGGCGCGGATAACAAAATCAATTACCAGGGAACTGAAATTGACCTGAAATGCCCATGGGAAAGACTTTCGGTCAGCGAGGCATTTGATCGCTTCGTTTCTTTGACACCGGAAACGGCCATTGGGAAGGGAATATTCGACAGGGTTATGGTCGAAAACATAGAACCTAACTTAGGAATGGCCAGACCCACTATTCTCTATGATTATCCTGCCCCCCTTGCAGCACTGGCCCGCTTGAAGCCCGAAAACAAAAGGCTTGCGGAGAGGTTCGAGATCTACTTTGCCGGGTTGGAATTAGCCAACGGTTTTTCCGAATTGACCGATGCACGGGAGCAAAGGGCCAGGTTCGAAAGGGACCGGAAACAAAGATCTGATTTGGACAAACAGGTATATCCCATGCCCGAAAAATTTTTAAAGGCCCTTGAAAAAATGCCCCGGGCCGCGGGCATTGCCCTTGGTGTGGACAGACTCGCAATGATATTCGCCGACAGGTCCGAAATCGACGACGTGGTTACGTTTACGCCGGAAGAAGTATAAAAGGCTGTCCGAGAATAGGCTTCCGCTACGACCGGCTGTAAATATCGAGGATCTGCGTTGGCAAACCCAAAACGCCCTCAATGTAGGCTACTGCTACGTCTTCGGTCGTTTTGGGCTTTCCACCTTGCCCTCGAAACTTTCGCTCGGTCTCGCGACGAAGCCATTCTCTGACAGCCTCCTATGATTTTCTTGATTATTGAAATGTTTCATTATATTATTCAGTTTGATGTGCGTCTTTGCTAAAGGCCATGCAAACTCTCAAATTTTAACCCGCAACGATTTTTTTATGGAAACTTCAACAACCCAAATCTTAGATAATAAGCTCGCAAGGTACTCGACCCCAACGAGGGGGATGAGGTGTCTCTCTTGCGGAAAAAATCCAATAAAGCCCGGCAGGCGCTATTGCTCAAAGGAATGCCGCCAGCAAATCAACTGGGTTCTTTCCCTTGCAAAAGGCCTGCTAAAGGCCTTTAATTCAAGATACGCGGCCTTTTCCTTCACAGAGAATCACGTAATACTGGACGTACTTCCTGTCTGGTCAAAGGAAATTTCCAGGTTTGTTTTAGAGAGAGCCAACGGCAAAAAGCCGGCTGAAGACCTGAAAAATCTCATCCTTGAATCGGGAAGCGAATGGCATCACATGGTGGAAAACAATAATTCAAGAAGCTATGCGTCTCTCTTTCTGCTTGGGAAGAACCAGAAAAAGAATATTGATCCACGGACCATAAAGCCTGACAGAAAAGCCTGTCTGAGGCTTTCCAAACAGGAAAAAAAATGCCTGAAGATTCTTAAGCTTGACAGGGAGGATTTATCCTCTGAGGGGCAAAAAGTAAAAATAAAGGCCGCCTATAAGAAAATGGCAAAGGTACATCATCCCGACATTGGGGGAGATGCGGAAAAATTCAGGCAACTAAGTGACGCCCACAAGCAAATGCTCATGTGGGCGGAGAACCCTCAGTACACATCCAGAAAGGCGCTTGAAGATTGCTGGTCCTACGACGGCGCCACTAATCGATGGTCTCCGCCCCTATAAGTCACCCGATCCCCACCAGAAATGTTCTCTTGTGGAAAAAGCCTAAAAGACGTCATGGAAAAATTTTGTTTTATCCCAAACACTTTGACATTTTAGATTCCTTGTTCGAAATTTCAAGCATGTCACTGAAATCCCCGACCCCTTCAAACCATTGATTTTTTTAGAAAACACCAACTTTTTTAGAAAAACAATCGAAATTCCAAATTGACAACAAATTGCATTGATGATATTCAGGAACATCCAGTATTACTCTTACTCAGGTATCAGGACATTGCTTATAAAAAAGACCGAGTTTACTACTTCTAACCGTTAGGGAAGAGGAGACAGCCGATGGCAGGAGACAGTGAAAAGAAATTTATCCTTTGGTTCAATGAAGTCGGCATAGAGGACGTTCCTTTGGTGGGCGGTAAAAATGCTTCTTTAGGTGAAATGTACCAGCAGCTCGAAAGCAAGGGAATCAAGGTCCCCAATGGCTTCGCCATTACCGCCTATGCATATCGTTACTTTCTGAAGTACGCCGGTATTGAAGAAGAAATCAAGAAAATCCTCAAGGACCTGGACACCCACGATCTTCAGGGCCTTATGAGAAAAGGCAGGGAAGTCCGCGAAGTAATTACGCACGCGGAAATCCCCCCTGATCTGACCCAGGCCATCTACACGGCCTATGATAAATTGGCTGTGGAGTACGGCCAGGATGGCTCTTCAAATGTGGACGTAGCCATCCGATCATCGGCAACAGCCGAAGACCTGCCCGATGCCTCGTTCGCGGGCCAGCAGGATACCTATCTGAATATTCGCGGAAGGCTGAGTGTCCTCGATGCCTGCAGGAAATGCTTTGCCAGCCTCTTTACAAATCGTGCCATTTCCTATCGTCACGACAAGGGATTCGGCCAGTTCGAGGTCTCCCTATCAATCGCGGTACAAAAAATGGTGCGCAGTGACTCGGCCTATTCCGGGGTCATATTTTCCATTGATACGGAGACCGGTTTCAAGGATGTGGTTTTTATTACCGCGGCTTACGGGCTCGGTGAAAACGTGGTGCAGGGTGTGGTCAATCCCGATGAGTTTTATGTATTTAAGCCCGCTCTGAAGCAGGGCAAACGGGCCATTATCAGCCGTAAGGTGGGAGACAGGGATATCAAGATGGTCTATTCAATGGAAGACGATGCAACCGTAAGAAATGTGGCTACCACATTGCCTGAAAGACACCGTTATGTGCTTGAGGAGGATGAAATTCTCAAGCTCGCTGAGTGGGCATGCATCATTGAAGAACACTACAGCAGTCAGGCGGGATATTTCAAGCCCATGGACATCGAATGGGCAAAGGACGGGGACGGTGTGAATGTGGGCACAGGAGAGCTTTACATTGTCCAGGCAAGGCCCGAGACCATACATTCTCAACTGGATGCAGCTACCTATGAAAATTATCGACTCCTTGAAAAAGGGGAGATCATGGCCACCGGGACCGCCGTTGGTACCAAAATCGGCCAGGGAGTAGCCCATTTGATCCACTCAACCCTTGAAATGGACAAGTTCAATGAAGGGGAAGTCCTGGTCACGAGCATGACTGATCCGGATTGGGAGCCGATCATGAAAATCGCTTCCGCCATTGTAACCAATAAAGGGGGCCGCACCTGTCACGCGGCAATTGTGTCACGTGAATTAGGCATTCCCTGTGTCATCGGCTCGGGAAACGCGGATGAACTGATCAAGACCGGGGAGGAAGT
>DAOUXC010000020.1 GCA_030666795.1 Desulfobacteraceae bacterium | reverse complement strand
GGAATCTGGTCTTTGAGTTTGTCGAAGAATACATCCCGGACGATTACGAGCGTGTCAGAAAAATGTTTCGCCGTGGCGGGGCATACTCCAGTTACAAAGCTCTACTTGAGCGTCGAGGTCTGCTCAAGGAATGGTATGACATCGAGAACAGTCGGGAAGAGCGCGCACTTCGCAACTGGTGTAAAGAAAACGAGATAGAATTGGACAGGTAATCACGGCGTTCAGTTGGCCGGCTACCCGTTGCAGCTACAAAAGCTGTGGATGGTGTCGGGCTACGCTAACTATCTTAAACTATTAAAGAAAGACCGTAAAAACACCCTTATTTAGGCCCTATATTGAACTTTTCAGGGGCAAAAAGAGCATGATTCACCAATGACACTGAATCTTCGAGGACATAAAGAGGAAACGGATTAAAGCCCCATAGACCATAAACGCGGCTCAGTCCAATCCCGCTGTGGCGGGATAAACGGAATGAAGACAAGCTTTACTCCGCTTACAATTTTTAATGTTGGAATTTAAAAAATACCTCTTAGTTTCACACAAATGAATGTGTAATATTATGTGTGGGTATTAAGGAGGTGATCATTATGGCAACAAATTTACAGATAGATGACAATCTCATTTTAAAAGCTGTTAAACTCGGCGGCCACAAAACAAAGAAGGCTGCTGTCTCAAAGGCATTAATTGAATATATTCATCACTTAGAACAACAAAAAATTCTATCTATGTTTGGGACTGTGGAATACGACCCTGAATATGATTATAAAAAGCAGCGAAACCGGTCATGAAGGTCATTGTTGACACGAGTGTATGGTCGCTGGCTTTGAGGCGCGATAAAGAGGTCCCCCCTGCGCCAGTCCAAGAGCTTCGTCAAATAATTCACAGCCATCGTGTTCAAATGATCGGCCCCGTACGCCAGGAGATCTTATTGGGTATTCGCAGTCGATCTCAGTTTATAAAACTCCGGAAGCATCTTGAAGGCTTTCCTGATCTCCCTATTCTCACCGAAGACTATACTACAGCAGCACAATTTTTCAATCATTGCCGATCAAAAGGAATTCAAGGCTCAAATACTGATTTCTTGATTTGCGCCGTGGCTGTCAGAAACAAGTTCTCAATATATACGACAGACAAAGACTTCGATCTATTTTCGAAATATATACAAATTGTTCTCCACAAAGCCGATTAATTCCAATATTGCTCTTGCAGCCGGGAGCTAATCGCTACGGCTGAAGAGCCCGTTGGCTCCGCCTGCGGTGGTGCACAACAAAGGAGACAGCAATGAACATCGAACAGTTCATGCAGGGCTACAAGACAGCATGGGAAAGTAAGGATGAGTCTCTGTTCTGCGCATTGTTTGCGGACGACGGGGTTTACCACAACACGCCCTTTGCTGTGCAGCGTGGTCATGGTCAGCTCGCCGAGTACTGGCGCCGAGTCAAGCTACAAGACGACATTGAGGTGACCTATGAGATCCTTGCGTCTACTCAGAATAGTGGCATTGCTCACTGGCACGTCACATATCAAGTTGCCTCAGAAGAACTCTTCCGGATCTGGGCTGCATCTACGGGAACGAACCTGATTGGGCGAAAGCCGGGCGATCCTTTACCCCGTATGGTGTTAGACGGAGTCCTGCAAGCAGCATTCGACGGCGGTCTTTGCAACGAATGCAGCATCTGGTGGCATAGCATGCCGATGGCGAAGTGAGCAACCTCAATATACGCCCAATTCTATCTTAACACTTGACAATGATATCAATATTGATACTATTATAGCATGCCAAAAATTGAAGAAATTATATCCAAAATGAAACAAAATCCTAATGGGATTCGTTTCAGCGATTTGAGCAAGGTTTGTGATCAATTTTTTGGGAAACCGCGCAAAAATTCTGGCAGTCACCGAGTTTACAAAACTCCTTGGCAGGGAGATCCACGAATCAATATTCAAAATGATAAAGGAAAAGCAAAGGCATATCAGGTGAAACAAGTGCTTTTGGCGCTTGATAAATTGGAGGTAAATCATGGTATTAAAAAATGATCGTTATACATATAGAGTAACATGGTCGGAAGATGATAACGAATACGTGGGATTATGTGCAGAGTTTCCAAGTCTAAGCTGGTTAGCAGCTACACCGGAGGCAGCTTTAAAAGGAATCAGAAAATTAGTAGCCGAAATCATTGCAGATATGAAATCCAATGAAGAGGATATACCAGAGCCTATTGCTTGTAGGCAGTTTAGCGGTAAATTTATGGTTAGAGTTCCACCAGATGTACATCGCAATCTAGCTATTCGGGCAGCTGAATCAGGAATCAGTCTTAATCGGGTTGTTAGCTCAAAATTAAGTCAATAAAAAAATTACTATGGCTTGAGGCTGCACTAGCAGAGGGCAAACCCATTCCACGACCAAAATTTCGACCGGTAATATACCAAGCGGCGTCAGCTTGATTATGCCGACGATATTGTTAAGGTGGGGCCGAATATCCGCATTCACAAGGCGTTGAGAATAGAGGACGGGGCAAAACAACGCGCCACGCCGGTGACCACCGTGTTATTTTTTATAGGTAAGGGAGATTTATGATATTTTTAACTTATCAAAGGTTTCTCAAATCCCCTTTTTTACAAGATATTCTCAATATATCAAGGAGACGAGGAAAAAATGAAAACTTTTGCCGATAAAGCGTACGATCTCTTAAGGAAGGTGCCTAAAGGGCGTGTAACGACCTATAAAGAAATTGCCCATGCCCTGGAAACCAGAGCATATCGTGGGGTCGGGCAGGCCATGAGAAGAAACCCCTATGCGCCCGAGGTCCCCTGACACCGGGTTGTTGCCACATCCGGTCGGATTGGTGGATTTCAAGGAAAGACATCGGGAACCGCGATACGGAAAAAAATGAAAATGCTCAAAGATGAGGGGATCGAGTTCCACGGGGGAAAAATAAAGAATTTTGAAGAAGTTCTTTTTCGATTCATATAGTACTTGAATTTTACAAAATTTGAGAATATAGCACCCTCGGGGCGTCATTGTGTCTGCTGTAAAGGCGGTGATTAAGTCAACATATTGTATCGGGATAATATGCTATAGGAATGGGGTAGGGTGGCGCTAACTATATAAAACTATTAATGAACAAACGTAAAAATGCCCTTATTTAGGCCCTATATCAAATTTTTAGGGGGCAAAAGGAGCAGTATCCTCCAATGCCTCTGAATCTTAGAGAACAAAAGGAGGAAACCGGATTAAAATCCCCTAACGCATAAACGCGGCTCAGTCCAATCCCGCTGTGGCGGGATAAACGGAATGAAGACAGGCTACATGTTTATATATTTTAACGTTATATGGCTTTGTATTTAACGAGGAAGAAAGGAGGTAAAGTATATGGCTGATTTTTTATTTGTTCTAAGCCGAGATGACAATGAGGCTACAACAAGGTGCTTTCAATTTGCCAAAATCGCTCATTCAAAAGGACACGGTGTCAATGTCTTCATGATAGACGGTGGTGTAATGCGGGCAAATAATGAAAGAGATTTTTCACAGAAGACGGAAACAGGTGATTGCCCAAATGATTATCTACCCTATTTGGTAGAAAATGCAGTTCCGATTGGCGTCTGAATCCCCTGTGCCAAGAATCGTCAGGTTGACGAGTCAAAATTTTATTCAAACATGATTCTGGATGGTGGACCTCATTTGATAGATTTGGCTGCAGAGGCCAAAGTTTTTAATTTTTAAAATATTGCTTATATGTATTTCGCTTTCGATTGAGAAAAGTTTTTCGGTGAACTTAATCCGGATACCGCCATATAACAAAAGGATTCAGGCTGACACAAAAAGCCGGTGCGGTTTTGTGCCGGATCGAAGTGCCTTGGCCGGTTTTTTGTGCAGCTGATCCTGAGGGAAGGCTCCGACGCTTCGCGGCGGAACCCATCGGGGTTCGGGTGAGGAGCTATAGATGGCTCAAAAATTAAAGACACTCCCGGCAGAAGCCAGTCTGAACCGTTCACCGAAATGTTTTGACAATTCAACTGCCGCTTGAAAACCGGTGCAATGGGATACCCCGACCAAATCAATGGAAAATTCCTCAAATTTGTCTATGGCGCGGCGGACGTCTTTGGGCTCGAAGAACATAAGGTGGGTGCCGCCCAAAATGGCCCGGAGCTTGGTAATTCCCATATTTTCACGAATATAATCCAGAATGTTAAAAACTCCGGCATGAGCGCAACCGAGGATCAGAATCGGGGCACCATCAGTTTCCAGCAATAAACTCGCATCATCTTCTATGGGGTCGCGAACAAACTTCTCCCCTTGGGGGATTAAAAGCCTGGCATCGTTAGGAAGTTTTTCAGGATCAGGATTGATACCGGTCACAAACCAGAGCCCGGGACTAACTTCCCTGGTATGATCAATAAAGGTAAATGTAGCGCCTGACTTCTCCAACTCTTCCCGGGTGAATTGACAACCAATGTAGCGGGGAGGTTTACCCGTATCCTGGGTATTCAGAACCATGTGTTCGGAAAAAATATCCGGATGGGCCACAACCTCCACCTTGCCTGCCTGTTGGATAACCCATTTAAGTCCGCCGGTATGGTCATAATGGCCATGACTCATGAATACCTTGTCCAGGCTTTCTAAATTTTTATTTAAAACCTTAAGGTTAAGCTGGAGGGACATGCCCGGGCCGGTGTCAAACAGGTACTTTTTATCCTCGTTTTCAATGAGCAAACTGAAACCATGCTCCCCGATAAATCCTGATCTGCTTATACTGTTGTCACACAGAATAGTTGCATTTATATCCATTAAAACTCATCCTATTCGTTTTTGAAGGTTATTTGAGGCCAGCTTTTTTAAGATTATGAACAGCGTTTTTTAAATGGCTCTCCTTTTACGTATGCACCCTTCCCCGTTTTAACCTCTACCAGCCCCATGATTTCGAGCATTCGGAGGCCTCCCTGACAGAAGTCTTTGTGATTTTCAACTGATCGACCAGTTCGCGTTCGGACGGAAGTTTGGTGCCGGGCTCTCTTTTTTGGCTCACAATCTGATCTTTGATCTGGTCGATTGAGCCCGTGGACGACCTTGATTTTGTAATCGGCTTCAAAGGCATAATAGGATTCCTATTTTGCGGTTTGTTTGTCTACCGGTCTGAACATATTCATGCGTATATTTTATGTTTGTGTCAAGAAAAGACTTGGAAAGACCTTGTGATTTAGGAGCTTTTTTTATTGGCTGAACCGCAGTTGAGCCTGACTCCATATTTTGTGATTAATTGTTTCTTGACTCACAAGGGCAATTCTCGTAACTTTTGTTCAAGAAAAGGGTTTTTTTATAAAAATAAAAAAATGCACCATTCCGTGGACATATTTACCCGGGAACAAATGTGGAAACAGACAGGCCTGGTAGGTGGATTAAATGGGGGTTTGAGGTTTTCTCTGTCATCCGGTCTGCATATGACGTTAAGAAAGGGACATGCGCTATGAAAATTAACAGGGCTTTAACAGCAACCGTCTTTTTGTGTCTTTCGTGCGGTTGCGCAGGCGTCCAGTATACGGAGAAGATCCATGAAGTAGACCTGACCCAATCCGAGAAAAACAAGATAAGTGTCAGGGTGCTGGCGAAGGCGGAATCCTGGCGGAATTCGGGGGTTTTCGTAAAAAAAGACCACAAGTATAACATTACCGCCAAGGGCCGGTGGCGAGTGGGAGGACTATGCGGCTGGACCGGTCCCGACGGGACCGGATGCTATACCCCCCTTTGCTGGGACTCGTCCATGTTCAGGTTTATTGAGGGCTGGAGTCATTGCACCCTGCTCGGCAAAATCGGGAAAGACGGAAAACCCTTTGCCATCGGCGATGACTATGAACTGGTAGCCCGGGAAGACGGGGTTCTATATCTTCACATCAATGACAACGGTTCCTGTGGAGATAATGAAGGGATGGTTACGGTTACAACGGCGCTTCCCGAAACAGAGATTGCCCGCTCGGAAACCGGCGGAGCGCCTCCGGATGTTATCAGCAAAAAGGCAGCACGTGAGCAAGGTCGTGCAACCGGGGTTGTTAAGAGCACGGGTCGGAACTGGGCCGTGATTATAGGGATCTCAAGGTACAGGCATACCGGGCCAAACGGCCTGGAGACACTAATCTTTGCCGATGATGATGCAAAGTCTTTTGCCCGTGTATTACGCAACCTGGGCTGGAGCGAGAGCCATATCAAACTCCTGATAAACGAGGAGGCCACCCAGAGAAACGTCATGATCGCACTCGAGTCCTGGCTGACAAAGGCCGATGCGGAAGACAGGATAGTCCTGTTCTGGTCGGGCCACGGTTTTCCGGACCCGGAAGACCCGGAAAAAGTCTATTTCGCCTGCTTCGATACCGATATAAATGTCCCCGCTACAGGATATCGTATGGACCGGGTGAGACAGGCCCTGGAAGAACGCAAATGCCGGAACGTTGTTCTATTCGCAGACACCTGCCACGCAGGGAAACTGATTACCCGCGGTTCAAGGGGATTGTCCATTATTCCCCAGATAGACCGCATGCGAAGGGAAGGCAACGCCCCGAAAGGGTGGATCTTTATGGTGGGGGCCGACACTGACCGTCAGGCCATTGAACACAGCTCCTGGAGCAACGGAGCCTTCACCCATTGTCTTTTGAAGGGGCTTTACGGCGCTGCGGACGGTTATGAAAGTGTGGGTGTAAAGGACGGCATCCTCACCATGGGGGAATTGCGGGCCTATCTCAACTCAGTCATGCCGGAGGAAACCCAGCGGGTCCTGGGAGTCGCAAAGCGGCCTGTGATTACCACAAGCACCGGCGATCCGAATATCTGGAAGTTGCATTTACAGGAAAGATAACGGTTGCCTGGTTGATCTAAGGAGTGAATCGTGCCAGGGAGTGTTTATTTGTAAAGACCGGCTATAGCCGCACCGAGTTCCTCAGTCGTTGCCTTGCCGCCCATGTCCGGCGTTCGCAACGCCGGGTCTCCCAGGACAGTCTCAATGGCCCTTTCCACAGCGGTTGCTGCCTTGGGGTGGCCTAAATGGTCGAGCATCATTGCCCCCGACCAGATCTGGCCAATGGGATTGGCGATGCCCTTTCCGGCAATATCAGGCGCGGACCCGTGCACCGGTTCGAACATGGATGGGAACTCCCGTGTCGGGTTGATATTGGCGGAAGGCGCGATGCCTATTGTCCCGGCGATGGCGGGCCCCAGATCGGAAAGGATATCGCCGAAAAGGTTGCTGCCTACCACAACGTCCAGTGAGTCCGGGTGCAGGACGAAACGGGCCGTCAAAATATCGATGTGGTACTGGTCGGTTCGAATGTCGGGATATTCGGCGGCCATGGCGGCGAAACGTTCGTCCCAGTATTTCATGGTGTGAATAATGCCGTTAGACTTGGTTGCCGAGGTCAGGTGCCTGGCTTTCCGGCGCCGGGCGATTTCGAACGCGTAACGTAAGACCCTGTCAACACCCCTGCGGGTAAATACCGATTCCTGCATAACCATTTCCGACTCTGTTCCCGTAAAGAGACGCCCCCCGATCTCGGAATATTCGCCTTCATTATTCTCTCGCACGATAATGAAATCAATGTCGGAAGGCCCGCGGTCCCTCAAGGGCGAGACCATGCCGTTTAACATACGCACGGGACGCAGATTGATGTATTGCCGCATATCTCTTCGAATGGGTATGAGCAGACCCCACAATGATATGTGATCGGGAACACCGGGAGATCCCACTGCCCCGAGAAATATGGCGTCGCTCCCTCGAAGTTGTTCGATCCCATCAGCGGGCATCATTTGGCCGGTACGTATATAGGTCTCGCAACTCCATGGAAAAAAATCCCATTTGAAGCCAATGTCAAAACGCCTGCCTACCGCTTCAAGGACACGAATCCCTTCCGGGACCACTTCCTTACCAATCCCGTCGCCGGGAATTACTGCGATTTTGTAGCTTTTCACCCCTTACCTCATTTGAAAGGATTAAAAAGTAGAGTCCATCTCCAATTTAGTTGGAGAGCTGATATCTTTCCCAAGAGTGCCAATTATGTCCCTTATGTCACGTTTGAATCCGGAATTCGTGTTTGACGGTCGGGCTATGATCAGGGGATGCATTAAAAGTTTTTTCAATGAATGTAACACGATCATTGAGATCGATATAAATTAAGGTGGAAGACCGGGTGCCGTAATCGGGACTTATGATAGAGATGGGTGAGAGCATCCTTTCCCATTCAAGACCCACTCCCGTATCAGGAAGATTTTTATCATCAGGGATTGCGCGATCTTCAAGCATGGAAAAAAGGGCCCCCGGGGCGGGGTCTTTTTCTTCATTAAGAAGTGTTCTTAACATCTTTTTCCCCCGGGTCACCTTGGGCCAGGATGTATCGAGAAGGCGATTACTCACACCGTATATACCGGTTGAAAGATCCCTCACTCCTTGCCCGCGATTTGAATACCAGTAAAGCGAATTTTTCTCGCCCACTATAAGATTGAACCCGTTGTAATGGTGCGCGTCCCTCTTGATACCCTC
The DNA here is from genome assembly GCA_030666795.1 of Desulfobacteraceae bacterium. Taxonomy (GTDB): domain Bacteria; phylum Desulfobacterota; class DSM-4660; order Desulfatiglandales; family Desulfatiglandaceae; genus JAIOSR01. The sequence goes on along the minus strand of DAOUXC010000020.1, from coordinate 13,539 downwards.
GAGGTAATCCACAGGACTTTGCTGTCCTGAGAGAAAATCAGTGACCAGATTTCCCCTTGAAGGGGCATCGCTTTTTATGGAGGAAGGGTCCCGGTAATTGGTAATTGCCGCTATCCTTCCTTTTGTGGTGATACCGAGCCATGTGCCACCGGCACGCAGATCTCTGCCCGCAAGCAGCCCGGGCTCATTGTCCCAGAAAGCGGCAGGGGCCGTGGGTCGCTCATAGAATTCATCCCGGTTTGCCGCAATGACCAGTTTGTACTCAGGATGCGATTGTATTGCTATTAGTATCAGGCACATAGGACCTCATTTCCATCCAGAAATGGCTATTTTTCACAATATCGGCGTCAATCTGCAGGATCACTTGTGCGCCGTACTATATAGTACGCCTCCGCGTAATCCTTTGATTTCTTCGCACTCGCTTTGCGGTGACTCAGTCCCACTGCTCCGCAGCGGGTTCCCGGAAGCCTTGATCTTGTAAAAAATATCTCATTTCTAAATTGGAGACTATCTGTTGTCAAAAATTGATTTTTGGATAAGCGCTAGCTTACAAGCAAGAAATCTCAGGATATGAGAAATGTAAAGAAAAACCTACTAATAATGCAAGGGTAATCTTCAAACCAAGAAACGATCTTTTATATGGGAAGATTTAACCAGGCAAAAACACCGATCATCTTAAGGCCCATATAGAACATGACCGCGATAAAGATGTACTTGAGCTGTTTGGCAGGCAAAAGGTGCGCGGTTTTCGCTCCGACAATGGCCATGGGGATACTGCAGCCGGCCAGAAGGATCCACTGAAGCCAGTTCAGATATCCGGTGGAGTGGGGCGGCAGCCCCTGAACCCCTAAGCCGTTGATTAGAAAAGATAATGATCCGCCTATGGCCGTGAAGATCATCAGGGCTGTGGAAGTCCCGACTGCCTGGTGCATCTTGAATTTTAAGAAATAGACCATGATGGGGATCATCAGTACGCCTCCGCCGATGCCGACGATGCCCGAGACGATGCCTAAGGGAATTCCCCACAAGATAAATGCGGTGATGCTTTCTGAGGGTTCTTGAGCTATTTTCGGAGGCTTGGCCGTGAGCATGCGGAGCGCGCCGAGGATTATGGCAATGCCGAATGCCACCATCAATACCTTCCCCGGCAGATGGGTGGCAATGAAGGCCCCGAAAAAGGCTCCTACGGCACCCGTGATCCCTAAAGTTATACCCGCCTTCCAGAGGACCGCCCCCTTTTTATGATGGGTCATTGCACCGCTGAAGGCCGTGGGAAGGACCACTAAGAGGTTGGTTCCAAAAGCGATCCGGATGGCAATGGTGGGGTCAACGCCGATGGATGTCAGGGCCCAGAACTGTACGGGTACCATGATAAAACAGCCACCCACACCCAAAAGACCTGAGGCAAATCCAACCCCCAGACCTGTAATCAATAGTGCAATAATCTGCGCGGCACACATTTCCAATTTTGTTATCTCCTTTTTTGTTTCCCCTAATTACATTTTCATCATGATAATGATGTCCCGGACCAGGTCAGAAACAAGGCCCTGGCGGAATATAGTACCTCAAAAAAGATCCTGCAAGATTTTCATGTGACTTTTATGGAAAACGCCCGGAACAGCCATCGCAAATGCTGCTGATATTCTCCCCGGCGCACCTGTTTTCGTCGGAAATGGATGTTGCTTCAACTTTTGTTTTGACAATCCGGTCGATGACGGGCTGACCGCCGGCAGACGCCCGTTTGAAGACTGAAACACCGATTACGATGCCCGGCAGGAAAGACGCGGCAACCGCGACAATGCCACCTGTCAGGTGATAGGCAAAACCATGCGTGAAGAAAGCCGCCAGGGCAATACCTGCAAATAGGCCCATCAAAGGGATGCCTAACAGCGCGAACGCGTTCTTTACCAGCCCTGAGGTGTCGCGACTGACAAAAACCCGATCCCCGACACCCGCGCCCACGCTGTTCAATGCCTCGATCGTTATGGTGGAACCGTCCGTGGCACAGTGGCATACGTTCCGATTCACCCGGGGGGATGCCCCCGGAATACCCGAGCTTATCGGCTGAATGACAACTTCCGCTCTGCCGTCCACTTCAACTCGTGTAACAAAACCTTCATACGTGAGCATTTGATCCCTTCCTTTTTTGTTCGGGCCGGGGCTTCATATGCCGACTGCCCTGTTACTGTCCGGGCTGTACTACATGGCCGAATAGTGCCGGAATTTTATGTCCCGGTTTTGAGTGGCATCGGGACCGAATCCGCGGCATTTTTGATAATTTCATACAGTTCAATAGGCGAGAGTTCATTCTGTTCAGCAATTTCCTTTATTTTCATATCCGCTGAGGCCTTGATTTTTTTGTCTTCGAGTACCTTCAAGACCCCTGAAAGGTTTATCTGATATTCCCGACAGAGATCTGACAGAGTGATCCTTCCCAGCCCCGGTTTGGGCTCATCCGGCAATCCGGTGGTTTGGGTGTCCTGTTTGATCGGTTTCATCGTCACATAGACCTGTTGAGCCGGGAGGTTGTTCAGGTTTGCAATCTCCTGGATTGTTTGTTTATGACTTTCAAATTTTATCCCGGCCTGAGCCAGGCGTTCCGTGCTTTGGGCCAAGTCCAATCCCATCCTTGATGTGAAGGTCTTCAAAGAAGAAAGTTCCGCGTGGCCGTATGGGGGTTCCCCGTACTTTTGTGCGCCTGAATCTTTTATGGTTTCACCGAGTTCGATTATCCAGGATAGAGGCGGTATTTCGAAATAGGTCCCTGAGATAAAAAGTATGGAAAGAATCAGGGCCACATTGAATTCTCTTGTGAAGATCTTGAGTTGTCTGGCTTTGTTCTTCAGGTAGGCTGTAATGGGTTTCCAGTTGTAATAGATATGAAAAGAGACAGCCAGTAGAAACAGAACCCCGAGGTTGATATGCATGGCTCCCCACTGGGACTTGTTCAGACCCCAGAGATGCCAGTCCGCCCAATAGGCCACGCGACCCTGAGGAACAATATAAAGTATAACGCTTGTGATCACCTCCAGCACGAAGGACACAAGTGCCGTTAGGGATGTGATCTTTCTAATTTTCATTGTTTCTCTCCTTGTTTATGAATGCTGATGTCGTGTTACAGTGAATGATCTTGTCAGTAAAAACCTCGTCCTTTTGGCATTGTTCCCTGATAAAATTTGGTTGACCTTCAGTCATTCATAGCATCTCCACAAGAAATTTCGCAAAGCACTCCCCCGTTTCCACATGATCCCGTTTCGAACTGGAGTACAGGATGATCAATGTCAAATCGACGGAAGAGCTCATGACGGATTCTTTCCCCAAGCTTCTCGGTTTTGCTGACCCACTGATCCAACACTTCCACATGACAGGAAAAACCAATACTGGAAGCGGATATATTCCAGGCGTGAAGATAATGGACACCGCATACGCCGGGGATCTGTTCCAGAAAAACCTTGATCTCCTCAATATTCAAATCTTTCGGGGTGGCATTCATCAGAATCCCGCCAGCCGATTTGAGAATGGACCAGCAATTTTTCAGGATGAAAAGGACGATAAGAATGGAAAGCAAGGGGTCCAGCCAGTACCAGGGCCTGAAGATGAGGACAACCCCGTTAATCAACACCATGACAGAAGTCAGGAGATCACCCACCATGTGGAGGAAGGCTCCCCGGACGTTGAGGCTGTGCTTTGAATCCCGATGGAGCAGCAGGGCGGAGAGACCGTTGCCCAGTATGCCGACACCGGCCAGCAGGATGACCACTTTACCGAGAACAGCCTGCGGGTGATAAAACCGATCCACTGCCCCGTAAAGGATGAAGGCCGATGCGCCTATGAGAATGGCCACGTTCATGGCGGCGGCCAGGATCTCTGCCCGTTTGTAACCGAATGTGTTCTGAAAGGAAGCCCCTTTTTTTCCGATACGATGCGCAATATAGGCAAGCAAGACTGCCACGAAGTCGCTGAAATTGTGGGTAGCATCGGAAATGAGGGCCATGCTGTGGGCATAAACACCTCCGATGACCTGGGCTATGGGGATAATGAGGTTGAGTGCCAATGTCATTAAGAGCCTGGACCCGCTGGTGTCTTTGACATCCATATGTTGGTGTGAGCAGGTGCCTGTCGAATTTTGAACGTGCTCGACCGCTTTGCGGCTATCATGTCCATGGTTAAAATCATTAGGAGATTTCATTGCTATCCTTTTCGGCCATCCGAATGGGCTTCATGTCCTTTTCCATATTAATTCTCAATTCTTAATCTTCACAAAACGACCCGTAATCATTATGGTAATGACTGGTTTTTCAGGATAATTGGTTTTGAGTCTAAGAAACCCTTTAAACTTCGGTTGTGAACCTGGGATGCTTGTAAAGTGGATCTTGAACCATCGTCCTTTTTCAATTTCCTCCAACCTGTACTTCACTTTCCCTTCGAGATCAAATTGGTCCTGGCTCAGGGTCAAAGGATTATTAAGCCCCGCTTTGAGTTCGACGACCTTGGTGATGCTCTGGCCTGCTTTCCCATATAGGCTGACATAACGGGGAGAGATCAAAACGGGGACTTTGATAAAGGCCTTTATCCCCAGTCTGATGATATTTTGTTTTGGGTCATTAGTGTTTACCTTTGCACTCTTGTGGATCCTTCCCTGATATCTTTTAGTACGGACTTTAAGCGTAATTTTTCCCTCCCCGCCGGGGGGGATGGCCTTGTCGTACGAGGCCACCGAGCACCCTCAACTGGACTTAACCCTGATGATTTGCAGGACCTCGTCTCCCTGGTTCAGAACTCGAAAGGTATGTTCGATGACCTTCCCTTGTTTCACCTCTCCAAAATCAAATTCCTGCCCTTCTAATACCATCTTTGGACCCTTGGATTTTTGGGCCAGCACAATAGGACAGACCATAGTAAATATCAGTAGAGACAGCATCATCGAAAGCCGGTAGTTTTTCATGATTTCTCCTTTTCACAAAGCTCAGGACATTAAAATTTGTGGCAAAACTTTTCGCCACGAAGTGCACTAAAAAATACAAAAATCTAATATTCCCCTTGGCCTTCTTGATCTTCATGGATATACAGAACATGCCCTTTATGGTTCCGGCTTGTCCGGGTTAGGTTTTTGAAAGAAACGCTTCTGTCGAGATCAAGATCCTGGAGCAGGGTGACGGCCATTTTTCAAACTCGTAAAGAGTTACAACTATTTTAAACTAAGAGACAGTTAATGTTAAGCGTCAAACTGAAATTGATCCATGTACTCTGATAGTGTCTCCCGTTTCTTATCATCAAGGGTCGGGCAACCCCCAGGTCCCTTCGCCTCCTGTGCCACAAGGGTTGCAAAGACCATACAGGTCGGCTTCCCGTATTTGCGGCAGTTTGTCTTGTGTAAGAGCTTGAGGATCTCCAGGACCCAGGGCTTGGGTGCGCCTTCCTTCCCTGGCGTAATCTCACCCCGTTTTTTCCATGCATCATTGATCTCCCGCTTGAGCCACGCTAAGATTTTGTCCGACTCTTCCTCGTCCCGCAGCGCGTTAACCGCAATTTCGCTTGGGTGAACGGTGATGATCTTACCCTGAATTTTGAAGGTAACCGCCGGCGGGTCCTTGAAGTATTCAAAGCCGTCGATTACAGAATTGAGATACGGGAGCACATCGATTATATCTTGATCCAGATGGGCAATACAGTGAAGAGACTGAAAACTCGGATTGCATTCAGGCTGGAAATTTTCTTTTCTGTAACTTCTGAACAGCATGATGCGGTCCTTATATTAGACAGGTCCCATTGGATTTAAGGGCCGGATTCCTGCCAGGTCCCGGGAATCCGGCCCGTCATCAAGGGCGTTTGGATCAGGTAAACGCCGAATTCTAAGTTACGCAACAATCGGAGCTCTTCAACCCTTCGGCGATGAGCGCTTTGTAGTCCCCCAGGGCATCGTGGGTCCAGCAGTCATCCCCGCCTGCGGCCTCCCTGAAGGTCAACGCCATAATGTACGAAAGTTCCTTTACCGTGGCCCCCGCTTCCAGGGCTCCCATAAAATGCTTTAGCAGGCAGGGCTTTGAGCGGGCCTTGATGGCCAGGGCAAAGCAGATAAATTGATAGGTCTTCTCATCAATGGTCCTCATTTCCCTGTAGGTTTCATCCATCCTGTCCAGGTGTTCTGCGAACTCCGGGCACCATTCGGCCAAAAGACGGGCGTCTGACATTTTCCTTGCCTCCTTAACATATTGATTACATTGTTTGTCATATTTCACACGATTTTCAGGTTATAAAAAAGATTTAAGGTAAAGTAGATCCCCAAGCATCCAATTACCGCTCCGGCCCCTTTTCGAAACCAGTTGCCGGCCCCCTGCCAGCGGTTGCTTTCCATCACGCGCTTTATCGCGGCGGCGGAACTGCCCGCCACCACAATAGGCAGGCAGTGACCATGGCAAAAAGCAGAATGAACAGGACCCCCGCAAACATGGCCAGAAAGATCCAGAGGGTCAGAAACCTGTCAAGGAAGGACAGGCGCTTTACAACGGAATCCTGTTCTGTCATTGTGGACCGGCTTTCCGTCAATTAGGTCAGGGGTTCTCCATTCACGATCCACGGTTTCTCCACATGGGTTTGCCGGATTATTTGATTATGATCTCTCTAATGCCCTGCATCTCGTTCACTACCCGGCGAACGTCCGGAAGGCATCACCTTCCCTTCGGGTTTTTTGTAGCGCAGTCACATCCTCCAGCCTTTTTCTCTGCTGTAATACGTTCCAAGATGAGAGAACGTCCGTTTTTCAAAACATCATCGCGGACATCTTCAACGGAATGCCCGAAACAATAGCAGATGATTCCCATATTCGAAGCCTTTACATTCATGAAAAACCCCCCAAATATCATTTTGAAGCCTTTTGGCTTTTTACGAGTCCATCAATCTTCAGGTTACAATAAACGGATTCACAATAAAGTAGATACCCAAACCGGCAATAACCGCCCCTGCCCCTTTTCGAAACCAGTTGCCGGCCCCCTGCCATCGGCTGCTTTCCATCACACGCTTTACCGCGGCGGCGGAACTGCCCGCAACCACAATGGGAAGGCAGTGACCAATGGCAAAAAGCAGGATGAACAGGACCCCTGTAATTACCTTCTCCTGTACCGTGACAATGGCAAGGATGGGGGCGATAAACCCAAAGGTGCAGGAACCGGAAAGGACACCGTAGGCCAGACCCAGCGCCAGGGCCCCAAACATGCCGCGAAGATTGAGTTTATACAGGAGATTCCCCGACATGGAGCATTTTTCAACGCCAAGCATGCCTAAAGCAACCCAGACCAGAATCAACCCGATAAGGATTTGCCAGTAGTTGCCCACGTCACCCAGCATACGTCCCAGCAAGGCGCAGATGATCCCGATGAGGGCGATGGTGATAAAGAGCCCCACGGTGAAGGCCACGGAATAGTAGGCGGCCTGTCTCGGTTTCAAGAGTGACTGCTGACCGCCCACATAGGCGACGATCAAGGGAATGGAAGCCAGGTGACAGGGGCTGAACACCACACTGATCATGCCCCAGACAAAACAACCCACGGCGGCTACGAGCGTGCCGCCCGCAATCCAATTGTTTACGGTCAGAAAAAACGCCTCCAGCATCTATGTTCCCCCTATCTCAAGATTAAGTTTCGCAGGACTCTATTATTGAATCATGTTGGGTCAGCCGACACCCATCTTTTTCAACTGGCCGACGATGTCGGCCTCGCCCATGAACCCGGTATGGCGATAGACCTCCTTGCCCTCCTTATCGAAGAATATCTGGGTAGGTATGGCGTGAATGCCAAAACGTTTCGCCGGGCCCTTGTCCTTCCAGACATCAATAAAGACGATGGCTGCCTTTCCTCGATAGGTTTTTTCGAGCTTTTCAATTATGGGCGCCATCATTTTGCAAGGGACACAGGAGTCCGCGCCCAGGTCCACCATAGTCACCATGCCCTTTACCGGAACAACGCCGGCGGTCTGCGTATGGGATGCAGGGGTTTCATCGGATGAACACCCGTATAACGGCAGGCCCATCAAACCGAGTAAAAGCAAACCAAGGGTTGCACCCCTTATCTTCTGAGTCATTTAGTTCACCCCCAGTTTTTTTACCTGCTTCATTACGTCTTCTTCCGCATAGAAACCTTTATGCCTGAACACCTCTTTCCCTTTTGAGTCATAGAAGACCTGGACCGGGATTGACCGAATGCCGAACCGGGCGGCCAGCAGTTGGTTTTCCCTCACATGCACAAATACCACGTTCAGTTGATCCGGATATTTCTTCCTGAGTCTTTCCAGGATGGGCTTCATCATGTCGCACGGCACGCACCCCGAGGCGCCAAACTCGGCCATAGTTGGTTTTCCGGAATTGCGAGATTTGTCCACCGGGTTGTCCAAGGCCAGTTGGGCCTGCTTTTTCACCCAATCCCGATTCAATCGAATGCGGGCCTTTTTGCCCAGCTCTTTAATGTGGGCATCCACAAATTCCTGCTTTTTTTGATAGAGCAGAAACTTTTCAATGTTCTCCTTGACCTGAACAAAAGGTATTCCACCGACTATTTCTTTATTGCTGTCGTAAAAGGCTCGGACCTCCGTTTCGGTTGTCTTTACTCCTTTTGTCAGACGATCGGCATAGACCTTCCCTATTTCTTTCTCCGGCTGGTCCATTGAGATGCCCATGGTCATGGCATCCCGCTTGATTAGCTCTTGAATTGCTTCCTGTTCCAGAAGGAAGAACATGCTTTTTTGCAGTTCCTTCCGAATCTCCGGTTTCGCCTGGCCAAGTCTTTTGTCCGCAAAGGACGCTTGAATCTCAACCCCGTGGCCCTGAAGGAGAGTTTCCCTATCCATCTTCGTCAGTGTGGCGGATTGGAGAACCCCTGTGGCCAGACCGGGGTAAACGTTTTCTACTGCAGGCGCGCTTTCAGCCAATGCACTCGTGACCAACGGTTGTGAATAGAAAAAGACTGAGACCAGCAGCGTTGCCAACCCCCATGCCATCCGATTTTTGATCATATGTAGTCCTTTCTTGTTTTCCCGGGTTATTTTTGAATCCACGTCTTGAGCTCATCTTTTTTTGGGACCTTGCCCACGCACTTGATCTCACCGTCTATGACCACGGATGGTGTCATAAACACGCCGTGTTTGGCTATTTCCATGAGATCCGTTACCTTCTCAATCTGTGCATCCACACCGGTTTCGGAAATTACCTCTTTGATAGACGTTGCCGTTGCTTCGCATTTTGGGCATCCAGGGCCCAGCACCTTTATTTCCATGTTGTTTCTCCTCTTATATAGTGGGTTTTTTAAAGTAAATGTTTGTGGCTCGGTCGAGCTGCTTATGCCAAATGGCGCAGGGCGCAGGGCGTAAGGCGTAAGGCACAAGGTAAAACAAATTAGCCGCCTTCAGACTTACGCCTTCAGTCTAGAGTCTCTCTCAGCCATTCTTTAAGCTTGTTTTTAGGCGGGACCTTTCCCACCGACTTGACCTTACCGTTGATGAGAAGGCCCGGGGTCCCCATGACCCCGTATCTGCCGATCTCTTTGATATCCCGGACGTGTTCTACATCGGCCACTATCCCGGTTTCAGCCATGACTTGCATGAGTTCCTGCTCAAGTCGATCACACTGCACACATCCCGGTCCCAGGACCTTGATCTCAAGACCTTCAGGGGATTCCTCTTCAAAAGGCTTCCCCTGAAATTTCTTGAATTCCCTCAGGAAGGCCTTTGCATAATTCTCCTTTACCTTTTCAGGAATATAGTTCTTTTTAGACAAACGGATGAGGAGTTCTTCCACGGCTTCCCGATCGGGTTTGTCCCCATATTCTTCGGCCATGTCCTCCAATACAGCCTTTAACCCCATGATGCCGACAGGAGAGCCGCCAACCTTGATCTGAGTTACATCATCGCCTTGTTTCATTGATTCCCCTCATATTTTAATCCGTTAAGCCTTGCGCCTTTGGCCTTATTCATCCTGCAATCCAGCCATAGGTCATTCCCGCGATTGTAGACAGAATTATGATAATGACAGAAAACACCGCAGTCTTTTTGACGCCCATGACGCTGCCTATGACCAGCATGTTTGGAAGGGACAGCGCCGGTCCCGCCAAAAGCAGTGACAAGGCAGGCCCTTTGCCCATACCCGAACCGATCAAACCTTGAAGGATGGGCACCTCGGTCAGGGTGGCAAAGTACATGAGTGCCCCGGAAACAGAGGCAAACAGGTTTGCCCACACGGAATTTCCACCAAGCAGGCTCTGGATATAATGATCCGGAATAAGTGCGGAATGGCCTGGCCTACCCAACATGAAACCGGCCACAAGGACCCCTGCGGCCAAAAGGGGAAAGATCTGTTTCATAAATCCCCAGGTGGACTGGACCCAGGTCAGCCGTTCCTCCTTGACGAACCAGCCCTTGAGCATGAAGCCAAGGACAATCAGGAGCCCGGCGGTAATGTACCATTTGGTCGCAAAGATGGCCGGCCACAGCCCGGCGGAGCCTTCGGCCGGTCTTGCAAAGGCGGCGAAGATGAGGATCAGCACCATGGTGAGCATAAAGAGGGCATCCTGGGTGAGGGTCCGGCCCTTGCCCTCGTCCTCCGGCAGGAACATTTCACCCTTTGCCCGCTCCGCATCGTCTTTCCTGAAGATAAAGGCCATGAGCAGCCCGGTGATCACCGCGAAGAGGACCGCGCCTATGGCCCTGGCCAATCCAAGCTCCCAGCCTAAAATCCTGGCCGTGAGGACGATGGCCAGTACGTTGATGGCCGGGCCCGAATAGAGAAACGCTGTTGCAGGACCGATGCCCGCGCCCCTGGTATAAATACCGGCAAAAAGAGGCAGCACAGTGCAGGAACAGACAGCGAGAACCGTTCCGGATACCGATGCTACCGAATAAGATAGGATTTTTCTGGCCGTAGCACCAAAATACCTGAGCACCGAAGCCTGTGAAACAAAAACCGCTATGGCGCCTGCAATGAAAAAGGCCGGTATCAGGCAGGTGAGTACGTGTTCCCTTGCGTATTCCCGAAGCATCATAAAGGCCTCGAGGCCGGACTGGCGTATGGTGGGATTCCCCCAGGGAATGTAGTAACAGCCTATGAAGATCAATATTATCAGCAACAGTTTTGTGCGCTCTTTCATGGGACATCTTCTCCGTAAAATATGTGACAGCTTCGATATTATAAATTGTTAAATAGCTATTTGGCTATATGTTAACCGCAAAAAAAACTACGAACCGCAGATATCCTCCCGACGGATCATGGGCAACCTCTCCTTCAGGGCTGAGATTTCATTTTCGTCCTCGAGCCAGTGCCTGAGATTTCCCAAAAGGCTGGATGCATAGGGGCTGTTTTCACCATCTGAGAGGTAATAATTGACCCACTGAGCGTCTTTATTATGTTTTACAAGGCCAGCGTCTTCGAGTATTTTCAGATGCTTGGAGACAGTAGGCTGGGCTACCCGCAATGCTGATTGCAGTTCGCACACACACATTGTCTTGTGCTGCAGCATCTTTACGATTTTGACCCGATTAGAATCAGAGAGGGCCTTCATCACCCTGATGAAATTTTTCATTCTTAACTCCTTTATCCGCCTTAGCATAAGACCACGGGCTTGTCCGTGTATGAATGCGCTAACCATCAGAATGCTGCGGCGTTATTTCGCCCCGAGGCTGAGGCGGATAACCGCGGCGCAGCCGAGGGCGGGTATGATCACGGGTTTATCCGATGGGTTCCATATTACTGTTTGGTAATATATACCCTGATCATTGGCTTGTCAATGACAGGGCGCGATTTTTTCTATGAATCCTGAGCACACGGGTCTTGATATTCCCGGCCGAATGGAATAGCGTATGAAAGTTTATATGTTTAGGGGAGGTCCGGTATAAAGGCCGTGGCCTGGAAAGATAGAATTGATAGAGCTTTAAGAGGCATAACAGGGAATTCAAATGAAGACATATCTTGAGTGCCTTCCGTGTTTTTTGAATCAGGCACTGCGCGCGGGTCGAATCGCAACGAATGATGAAAAGAAAATAAAGAGAATTATGGATGAAGTGGGAATGATGCTGAAAGATATTCCCCTTGAGAGCTCACCGCCTGCAAGCGGAAAGGAGATTTACAAAAAAGTGAGAGAAATTTCCGGGGTGTTTGATCCGTACAAAGAGATTAAGGAGAAAAGTACGGAAAAGTGCCTTGCATTGTACCCCTCTCTGAAAAATCTGGTTGAAAAGTCACATGATAAGCTCCTCACGGCAATCAGAATTGCCATTGCCGGGAACATCATAGACTTTGGCGCAAACATGGATTTTGATATAGAAGAGGAGATAGATGCAGCGCTTACCAGGGATTTTGCGGTATGCGACTATACGGAATTCAGGGATTTTTCAGGCGAAGCGGATAAGATTCTTTACATCGGCGATAATGCCGGGGAATGCGTCTTTGACAGGATCCTTATAGAGACCATGAAAAAGCCCGTAACCTATGTGGTGAGGGGCGTGCCGGTCATCAATGACGCTATTTACGGGGACGCGGTTCAGGCAGGCATTCATGAGGTGGCTGGCATATTATCATCAGGCACGGATGCGCCGGGAACGATCCTTGATACGTGCAGCCCCGAGTTTAAGAAAGTCTTTGAAGGCGCGGGATTTATCATCAGCAAGGGACAGGGGAATTACGAGGCCCTTTTCAATGAAAAGCGTCCGATATTCTTCCTGTTGAAGATAAAGTGTCCTGTGATCGCACATGATATGGGGTTAACCGAAGGAGATATGGTATTGAAGGGGACAGAAAGATGAAGATTACGATTATTTACGACAATGAGGCATACAAAGCGGGTCTTCAGGCGGACTGGGGCTTTTCATGCCTGGTGGAAATAGAAGAGACGCCCACAATCCTTTTTGATACCGGAGCAAACGGTGCCATATTGCTTTCCAATATGGAAAAGCTGAAAATGGACCCGGCTTCCATTCAAGACGTCGTTATTTCCCATGGACATTTTGACCATGCGGGTGGACTGTCCGCTTTTCTCAATGTGAACTCCGATGTCAGTATTTATGTGCCCGCTTCCATCGTAAGGAGAGACAGTGAAAAAGGGGTCATTGCCGTCAGCGCGCCCATGGAGATTTATGAGAATGTCTTTTCCACGGGTGAACTCGATAACATTGAACAATCCATGGCAATTAAAACGGATGACGGGGTCGTCGTTATCGCAGGATGCTCCCATCCGGGCATGTCGCGTATCCTTGACGCTGCTTCCCGATTCGGAAAGGTTTATGCCGTTGTCGGCGGCCTGCACGGGTTCAGTGAATATGAACTGTTCAAGGACCTGAAACTGATTTGCCCGACCCATTGCACGCAACACAAACAAGAGATAAAGTCCTTGTACCCGGACCAGTACGTTGAAGGTGGGGCAGGGCAGGTTATTGTAATTTGATCCGGCTCTATTAATCTCCGTAATTTAATATTCGAAATTCATGTTTTATTTTCAGGTTATCCTGTGAAATCCCATAGGCAGGGAGACGGCATATTCTCTTCGTTTCGTTCGCTTCGCCGTC
>DAOUXC010000050.1 GCA_030666795.1 Desulfobacteraceae bacterium | reverse complement strand
TATCAGGATCTCGGGGCTGACTATTATGAACAAAAATACAAAGAGCGTGTCATAAAAAACATGAAAAACAGAGCCAAAAAAATAGGTTTCAAAATAACCCTCCAACCCCTTGCTGGGCTTGAAGTTTCTTAGGAGGGTAAACTGCGCGGCAGGGTTTAATCATTAGGTGGCACCCGGACCGGATCCGGATTTATTGTGAGGAACTTCATTTGCTGCACATCTTTATAGATGCTGATGCATGCCCGGTCAAACAGGAGGTGTATCGAGTCGCAACCCGATATCGTCTTAATGTCACATTGGTGGCCAACTCCTGGATGCGAATTCCCAATGACCGATTGATTGCGCTCGAAGTTGTAGAAAATGGACTCGACGCGGCAGATGATTGGATTGCCGAACACGTGGAGTCTCACGACATCGTTGTCACTGCTGACATTCCGCTTGCCAACCGCTGTCTGAAGAAAGGCGCACGTGTAATTGGTCCAACCGGAAAGCCGTTCACGGAAAACAACATCGGTCAGGCCGTCGCGACTCGGGACCTGTTGTCGGAACTTCGTGGCGCAGGAGAGATAACGGGCGGGCCTCCGCCGCTAAAGAAGCGTGACCGATCGCGTTTTCTTCAACAGCTCGACGAAGTAATTCAATCAATCCGTCGTGAGCATACGTTCAATTCCAGTTGACCCATTGGCGTTAACCGGACTGGTTTTCCGCTATCGCTCTAAACCAGACCGTTACACCAAGCATTTTTCAATAAAGAGGATAAAAAAGTGACCACAACTTTAACACTTGAAATATTTTCCGATTACATCTGACCCTGGTGCTACTTCATTACCGGGCGTATTGAACAGCTTAAGAAAGAATATGAAATCGCCATTCAATGGCGGGCTTTTCCGCTTCATCCGGACACGCCGGAAGAGGGGCTTCTGCTTGAACATCTTTTGGCCGATTATGCCATAGATATAGAAGAAATGATGCGCCGTTTGAGAAAAACGGCGGCCGATCTGGGTTTGCCTTTCGGAGAAAGGAAAAAAACTTTTAATAGTCGTTTAGCTCAGGAATTGGGTCTTTGGGCTGAGTCAAAGAATAAAGGGGATGTATTCCACCCGGCGGCCTTCAAGGCCTACTTTGTAGACGGAAAGAACATCGCAAAAATTCCGGTGCTTGTGGATTTAGCAGCATCTGTTGAGCTCCCCGGCGAAGAAGCTGCAGCAGTCCTTGAGACAAGGGCATTTAAGGCGGCGGTGGATGCGGACTGGAACCTTTCGCGAGAGAAAGCGATTACGGCTGTTCCTACATTTGTGATGAATCAAGATAAATTGGTTGGTGCACAGCCCTACGAGATGGTGGCGAAATTTATGGAGGCACATGGGGCAAAAAAAAAGAAAAGAGCGTAAAGCTCTAATATTCAATAAGTTAACATGGATCGACCCCGATCCGTTTGTTAACGAAAAGGAGAAAATATGCATCGTGTCATGATACACCCCGCATCTTACGATACCTGCCGAAGCGCAGTTGATCGGGCCTTTGAGATTTTCCCCCGAGAGATTGCCCGGAAAAAAGTTGTGATCAAACCCAATGTGCTCCGGACGTCCACAGCGGAAGAACACATTGTGACTCATCCGTCTCTATTGAGGGCTGTTGTTGAAAAAGTTGAGGATATGTCCCCGGCTGAGATTGTGGTGGGCGATAATCCCGGTTTGTTTAGCTATGGCGACAATGAGAACAGCTTTGAAAAAACCGGATTGATGGATGCGGCTAAGGGCTATTACAGGAACCTCGGCAACACAACAGAACAACTTGCCTTTAATCCCGATTTCATGCCCGAAGTAGGGATTTCAAAAGAAATCTTGGACGCTGATATCATTATCAGCCTGCCAAAGTTTAAAACCCATGGTCTTACCGTTATGACCGGCGCCATTAAAAACAGCTATGGGATCCTGCCCGGTGCACAGAAAGCGAGACTGCACCGGGTTGCCAGCACGCCGGAGCGTTTTCATGATGTTATTGTAGAGGTTTTTCGCCTGCGGGTTCCGGATTTGTTTATCATGGATGCAGTGGTGGGCATGGAGGGAAATGGTCCGGCCTCACCTGAGCTGAGGGAGATCGGCCTCATTCTGGCTGCCGATAATGCCGTGGCCCTGGATGGGGTTGTTGCGAGAATGATGGGGCTTGATCCTGCCCGCCTCCGTTTTCTTCAAAAAGCAACGGCCATGGGGCTTGGGACTTTTGATTCTCAAATGATTCAAATAGATGGGGAAATGCGAATTATATCTGATTTCAAGCTTCCGCCCTTAGGTGGAGAGGCCCTTTCCGGTAACCCGGCGATTCAGGAATTGATCAAAAGCAAGACTCAGGTCAGACCCCAGGCCGATACGGAACTGTGCACGGCGTGTGGCGCCTGTATAGATCATTGCCCGGTATCTGCTCTCACAATGAAAGAGGATTTTCCTGTGGTGGATGCTGACATCTGTATTACTTGTTTTTGCTGTCAGGAAATCTGTCCTGAAAAGGCGATGACTCTGAAGTAAGGTCAAAAATAATCATGGAGACGGTGCCGGGCCACTCTAACTACTCATCACTATTGACCAAAAACCGTAAAGCACCTTTAATTTAGCCCCTATATCGAACTGCTCAGGGGGGTAAGAAAGGCATTATTCACATTTATTAAAGGGAACCGGGCCCCTCATCCGTGAGCCATCTTTTGAGGATCGATTCGTCCACTTCAATACCCAAACCAGGACCGGTAAGAAGAGGGGCGTGCCCTTTAAGTCCAAAAGAAATATCTTTTTTCACAATATCTTCCCTTAATAAATATTTTGAAAAGGACCCCTCAAGATATTTGCATTGCCGGGAGAGTGCGTAAAAATGACGGCCTGCTGCGGCGAGGATTGCGGTTTCTCCGATATGACAACTGATCTGACAAAAAATCCCGTTTGCCCTGGCTATGTCCAACAATTTAAGACACTTTATAAGCCCGCCGCACTTGGACAGTTTGATACTAAAACCATTGCATGCTTTTTGCCCTATGAGTTGCATAGCGTCTTCCAACGTGCACATGGATTCATCTGCTATGACAGGGACCATGCTCCGGCTTGTGACAAATCCTAACCCACTGATATCTGTTTTTGGAACAGGTTGTTCCACAGCACTCATACCGAATGGTTGTACCTCTTCGATAAAAGCGATTGCCTCCTCCGGTGAAAAAGCCCCGTTACAGTCAACCCGTAAATCAACATCCGGTCCAAGATTTTCTCTTGCCAGCCTTAGAGCGGCGATCCCGCTTTCTTTATCAGCAATCTTCAGTTTTAAGAATCCCAACCGGAGTTTTTTGACCATACTCAGAAACGGTGAAAGGGACTGCTCGGTTACTACCGGTATTACGGCAGAATAGACATAAGGATCCGGCACCGGCTTTTGAGTGAACAATCGCCACAAAGGCTTACCTCTTCGTTTTGCCCAGAGGTCAAGGATTGCCAATTCCAGGGCACACCACGCAGACGGATACTGCTGACTCAATTCGAGGGAACCTGTTATGCCCAGATATTCTGTAAGAGCTTTAAAAGTATGGAATTCATTTGCTGCAATTCGCTCGGCAAGAGAGTTCGCCGTCTCGATTGTCTTATCCAGGGTTTCCCCCGTAACAAAAGTCCTCGGGGTCCCTTCCCCATATCCTAAAAGACCGGATTCATCATTCGCAACCACGACGATCGCTTCGGTTTCAGTCCCGTTGTACAGGTTATGAGAAACCTGCCAATTAAACGGAATAGATATTCGGCGTACACTTATTTTATCAACGCGCATGCGGAAGAACTCAACCTGATCAATCAAAAGTAATGTTTTTGCATCTCGAAAACACGTGCAATATTACGACTTCACTTCAAGGGTGTTTCCTCACTCTTGCAACGGGCTAAAGTACAACTATCAATTCAACCCGGTAATGAATGTCACGTAACCTCTTAAAAAATATTTTGTAGATATTCGGCCTTATTAATGGAGATATATGAAGACATATCCGGGAGATTAAGTGATTTTTTTGCAAAACCCAGCAATTGATCATAGTCAAAGCGCAGACCTAATGCCCTGTAGTAATTCTCTAAAAGCCTCTTT
The DNA here is from genome assembly GCA_030666795.1 of Desulfobacteraceae bacterium. Classification (GTDB taxonomy): domain Bacteria; phylum Desulfobacterota; class DSM-4660; order Desulfatiglandales; family Desulfatiglandaceae; genus JAIOSR01. The sequence goes on along the minus strand of DAOUXC010000050.1, from coordinate 9,900 downwards.
GGCCTTAGGTTGGCGAATTTACAGGGTATGGAAAGTGTCGGAATGCCTTCCTGCTCGATCATTGTACGAATATCAGTGTCGTTCAGCTTGATCAGGGGTCTGAAAATGGAATATCCTTCATTCATCTTTAGCAGGGGATAAAACCGCTGGGAGGTCTCAAAAAACCGGCTTTTTCGGCCATCAGCAGGCACTCCCTGATCGCTGCCATAGATGTTGTTTAGCAGGTGTTCTATAGAATAGCTGATAATATCCCAGAGGGAGTAACTGGCAATGATGGTGAAGCGATCCCATTCACCTACCATGTCGGTTGTTAAACCGGTCTTGAGCATGCTTTTTCTAATTGCCCGACACGCAACACACGGATCAGGATCATCTTCTATGGAATCATCCGTCACTCCCACATCGTGCCATGTTATTTGAATGCCTTGGTTACTCCAATAGGAACCAAGCCTATCAATTTCTTCATCAGTGTATCTGTGAACCGGAAAAACCGCTGCATGTGCCTCAAATTCAAAACCGAACTCCAGTCCCGCCTTCACCATTAAATTAAGCGCAAGAGATGAGTCTTTTCCTCCTGAAAATAACAGGCAATTCCTTTTATCCGACAGACTCTCCAGTATGGACCGGTTATCTTCTTTCCAGGAATCATAGCTTGGTTTCACACTCATATTATCTCCTTTAAACAAATGGTTCGAATATCGCGACGTCACTACTCAGCCTATTCAAAACTTCCCGGTTTATCTTGACGCCAAGCCCCGGTCCGTCTAAGGGACCTGCCTCACCACCCGCGCCGAAAGAAACATGTTCAAGCGTAATATTTTCCTTTAGTAAAAACGAATCGTAACAACCATCATAGAACAATGCGTCGCGACAGAGAAGACAAAGCACCCTGCCCGCAGCCGAAAGTAATCCTGACTCGCCCAAGTGACAACCGATCTGGAAAAGAATCCCCTTTTTTCGCATATAATCAATCATCCTGAGTGATTTTCTGAAACCACCGCACTTGGACAACCTGACATTTACCATTTTATAGATATCTTGTTTAGCGATGTTTTCCACGTCATTTAATGAACATGCCAGCTCATCGGCCACCAGGGTCACACCATTATTTTCCATAAGTTGTGCAAAATCAGGCAGATCAGGTTCGTCAGGCTTCAAAGGTTGTTCAACAAAGCGAATATTATACTCCTTTAGGAGAGGCAGAAGTTTTCGGGTTGAATCGAAGTCCCAGGCATTGTTTGCATCTATCCTCAGGACATAATCCTCTCCAAACACCAGTTTAATCGCTTCCAAAGATTGTTTGTTCTGTTGGAAGTCCTTGCCCAGTTTCATTTTTATATGATGAATCCCAACACCCTTGATCAAGTTGCACATGTTAAGTATCTTTTCCTTATCCTCAAGGGTAATCATGGCACCGTAGCAAACCCTGCTCGAAAAGAAATCCTGCGGTAAATATTGAATAACAGACCGGCCTTGTCGCTTGCCCAGCAAATCCAAAAGGGCCATCTCAAGGGCACAAACCGCGGAGTTATGTTCCTTTCCTTCAGGAAGACCGTCTACAAAATCCCATACCTGCAAAACATCATTCAGTTCCCAGGGAAAAGGACCCTGTCTTATGAAAAGGCCCAGACTATCCATGGCACTTTCTTGTGATTCACCCGTGACTCCGCTTCTTGGCGCTCCCTCCCCGTATCCTGCTATCTTGCCGTTTTCGGCAATGACTTCAACAACGATGTTCTCCGCCGACGTCTTTGTACTCCGGGAATGAGAGAACGCCCCGGTAAACGGAAGAGATGTTTTATATGCCTTAACCGTGTCAATTACCATGATTTTGTTCTTAAAAATATGTGTTGCGACATGTTAAACACTTGAAAAAACTATCGATTAAATGTAACGATGACCTTCCTTTTTGCTTGTGAAGTGTAGTGGGGTTATCCTTATGTGTCAAGGATAGAAACAATTTCGGTATCAGGTGTGGTTGCCGGGTCAGGGAGTGATTGATCGCAGGCTAAAGACAGGAAAATGTTTTTGACCTGTGTTCGGAATATCTGATATCTTAAGGATTTTGAGTAAAGCCATAATCGAAATAGCTGGCACTTTAATGCCACAAAAAAGAGACGCGGGTTTCAGAGAAATCCGAATGAAATGAGAGAGAAAAAACCCATGAGCAGATATTTGTTATTAGATATTGGCGCGGGAACAATGGATGTCCTTTATCATGATGAAGAATCAGGCATCCATTACAAGGCCGTTGTCAGGTCTCCTGTTATTACTCTCGCAGAAAAGATAGAAGCTGTTAAGGGAAAGCTTTTAATCACCGGGGTTGAAATGGGCGGAGGACCCATCTCAAAGGTTCTTGGCCGACGTGCGAAGGAGGCCGCGGTCGTAATGTCATTTTCATCTGCCGCCACAATCCATCATAACCTGGACAGGGTGAGGTCCTTGGGTATCAGGGTTATCGAAGATCATGAAGTGGACGATTTGTTAAAAAAAGAAGGATACGGAAATCTCACCATCGGCGACCTTGAAGTTGACAGGTTGCAAAACATCGTGAAAGGATTCGGGGTGCCATTTGATTTTGATGTTGTAGGGATATGCGCTCAGGACCACGGCTTGCCGCCTGACGGGGTATCTCACCTGGATTTTCGTCACAATATTTTTAGCGCCGCTCTCGATGAAAACCCCTATCCCCATGCCCTTATTTATAAAATCGATGAACTACCGGCCACGTTCAGCCGGCTGGTCGCTATCTCAAATAGTGCCAGGGCATTGCCGGCCAAAGAAATTTACGTCATGGACAGCGGTATGGCCGCAATCTTAGGGGCATCAATGGACATACAAGCGAGATCAAAGAAAAAGGTGTTACTTTTAGATATTGCTACCTCCCACACTCTTGGAGCCGCACTGGATGGAGATGAAATCGCCGCCTTTTTTGAATACCACACGCATGACATAACGCTCAAACGTCTGGAGTCGTTGTTGGTGGAGTTGGCCGAGGGCAGGCTGAAGCACGAAGAGATACTTGCTGAAGGCGGGCATGGGGCTTATTATCGAAAGGCCCTCGGCTTTCAAAACATTGAACTCATTCTGGCCACCGGTCCAAAACGCCTTCTGTTGAAGGAATCACAATTGCCGGTTGTGATGGGCGCTCCCTTTGGGGACAATATGATGACCGGGACGGTTGGAATTCTTGAGGCCATTCGAAGACGTAAAGGCCTGAAACCGATTGAATATCTGTAACATAGCAGACGGAACATCGTTGCGTGTATGGGATAGCAGGAGGACTGGAGTGATGACGTCACGGCGGTGCCGCATCCCGGGCTAATCCTGCAGGAAAAGATCGGTACTCAAATACCGTTCTCCGGTACTGGGCAGGATCACAACGATTTGTTTGTCTTTATTCTCGTCTCTTTTTGCAATTCGAAGGGCGGCAGCCGTTGCAGCGCCCGAAGAAATCCCGCAAAGAATGCCTTCCTTCCTGGCCATAGTTCTAGCCGTTTCAAAGGCTTCGTCGTTGGAGACCGTTACGACCTCGTCAATAATTGCCCTGTTGAGCACCCTGGGCACGAAACCGGCCCCGATACCCTGGATTTTGTGGGGACCGGGCTCGCCACCGGAGAGCACCGGCGAATCGGCGGGTTCCACCGCCACAGTCCTGAAAGAGGGCTTTTGTTCTTTGATCGCCTCCGAGACCCCTGTAATTGTGCCGCCGGTGCCCACGCCGGCCACCAGGATGTCTACACCGCTGTTGGTCTCCCTCCAGATTTCCTTCGCCGTTGTCCTTCGGTGAATCTCCGGGTTTGCCGGATTGCTGAATTGATCAGGCATATAGGCATTTGCGGTCTCCGCCAGGATCTCACCTGCTCTCTGTATGGCCCCCTTCATTCCTTCGCTTCCCGGTGTGAGTACCAGATCCGCCCCCAAGTGTTTGAGGAGTTTTCTTCTTTCAATACTCATGGTATCCGGCATGGTCAAGAGCAGACGGTATTTTTTGGCCGCGCATATGAAGGCCAGAGCAATCCCCGTGTTGCCGCTGGTAGGCTCTACGATCAGAGTGTCGGATCTAATCAGGCCTTCCCTTTCCGCGGCCTCTATCATGGCCAGACCGATCCTGTCCTTGACGCTTCCCAAGGGATTCTTGAATTCCAGTTTGGCTAAGATGGTCGCGGGTAGTCCCCCGGATAAATCATTCAGCCTCACTAAAGGTGTTGAACCTATGGTCCCGGTGATGTCTGAGAAGATCTCGTCCATGATTTTCGTTTCCTTTCCTTAGCTCTTTGTTGCGGATCATGAATCCGCTCCCTTGAAAATCAATTCCGGGGTCTTTAAAAAAACCTTGGTATCCGGAGGGACCGATTCGGTAATCCAGACATTTCCGCCGATCACCGAACGGGCACCGATCACTGTTTCTCCGCCAAGGATTGACGCCCCGGCATATATAACCACATCATCTTCAACAGTGGGGTGGCGTTTCTTGTTTCGAAGGTTTTGAAGGGTACCCCTGGGAAGGGAAAGGGCGCCTAATGTTACACCCTGGTAAATTCTTATCCGGTCTCCGATTTCGCTGGTTTCGCCTATTACGACACCGGTACCGTGGTCGATAAAGAAGCTCTCGCCAATGTGGGCTCCGGGATGGATGTCAATACCGGTCTGGCTTCGGGCATATTCAGTCATTATGCGCGGAAGAAGGGGGACGCCCTGCTCCCAGAGCTGATGGGCGATGCGGTAGACCGTGACTGCCAGTAGTCCGGGATAACTGAAGATAACCTCGTCATAACTTTTTACGGCCGGATCCCCCTCGCGAGCGGCGATAACATCCTTGGCAAGGGCCTTGCGCAATCCCGGCAGGTCTTTCAATAAGTTGACAGCGGCTTCATGTCCCCTGTCAAGACACTCGGTGCAGGGTAGATCATAACGAAGGCATTCATGGCGAATGGAAAGTGTAATCTGTTCGGCTAAGGCTTCAAAGAATCCCGTGACCTCCTGTCCGAAGTAGTAACCGATGTTGATCCTGTCCACTCGTTCATTGATGAAATAGCCGGGATAGAGTATGCTTCTGGCCCTTTCAATGAGGGAAATGATCGATTCGCGTGAAGGAATGGGCTCCGGGCTCACATGTTCGAAACAATCGCTGCCGTCACAGGAAAGCACAAGCTGATCAACGACTCCTGGGATTTCCCGCCGGTAGTGCTCCGTGCTTGACACCTCTATCTTGCACTGGTCTTCTTTTGGCATGTGCTCCATGGGATTCTCCTTTGTTAGCCAGCGCCAAAACCCTGCCCGCGGCATTTATGGCAGTTTATCTTTTCAAGGCTTCCCTTTGAATTAACAACCCAAACAAGTTTTGTCCCCTGGTAACCTCAGGATCAGGTTTCGGACGCGCATACCTGACCTTCCGGTTTCCAGAAAGGAGAAAATCCACGCAATTTTTCAATAATGGGCGGGACCTTGTCTAACACGAAGTCGACCTCTTCTTCGGTATTGTAAACACTCAGGCTGAACCGGACGGATCCGTGGGCCATGGTAAAAGGCACACCCATGGCACGAAGCACATGCGAGGGCTGAAGCGATCCGGAGGTGCAGGCCGATCCGGAGGAGGCGCAAATCCCGAATTCATCCATGAGGAGTAGAATGGATTCTCCTTCAATGGATTCAAAGCTGATACTGGTCGTGTTCGGAAGCCTTTCAGGACCGCCACCGTTCACACGGCTATTGGGAACCAGGTTCAACAGGTCTTTTTCGAGCCTGTCCCTGAGTGCTTTGACCCTCGTGTTCTCTTCTTCCATACGTTTGGCCGCCAGTTCACAGGCCTTGCCGAGCGCAATGATACTTGCCGTGTTTTCGGTACCTCCCCGACGCCCCCGTTCCTGGTGTCCACCTATCAGAAATGGGGAGAACTTGGTACCCTTCCGCACATAGAGCACACCGACACCCTTGGGGGCGTGAAGCTTGTGGCCGGAGATGGAAAGCATGTCGATGGCGCTTTTCTGAAGATCAATGGGGATCTTGCCTACGGCCTGGACCGCATCCGTATGAAAAAGAATTCCCCGGTCCCTTGCCATAAGAGCGGCCTCTTCCACCGGAAAGATCACCCCGGTTTCATTGTTGGCCCACATAAGACTGACAATAGCCGTATCCGGTGTGAGGCTCTCCTTGTATTGCTCCATGTCCAAATGCCCTTCCCTGTCCACGGGGATCTCAGTAATCCGATAGCCCTGCTTTGCCAGCTCGTTGCAGAGCACCTTTACGGCGGGATGTTCCACACGACTTGTGACAATATGCATCTTGTCTTTTCCAGTACTCAATGCGGACATAATGGCTGTATTGTCGCTTTCAGACCCACAGCTCGTGAAGATGACCTCCTCAGGCGACGCACCTAAGATTGAGGCAACCAGCTCCCTGGCTTCACGGATATCGCGTGCTATCTTACCGCCAAAGGTATAGGCGCTGCTCGGATTCCCATACAGATCGCTGAGGAAAGGCCGCATGACTTCGAGCACTTCCGGCGCGACCCTGGTCGTGGCGTTGTTGTCCATATATATTATTTTCATTCCTTCACCTCCTCTACGACCAGTTCGGGCCATACCAGCTCACGAAGCTTTTTTTCCACCAGATGGGTTAAGGTCAACTCAGAGGCCTTACAAACGGCACAGGCCCCGCGCGTGGCCACTAAAACTCGATTTCCGATCACATCTATAAGCTCTATATCACCGCCGTCCTGCTGCAGGGAGGGCCTGATTTCCCGTTCAAGGGTCTCCTCGATCATCCTCATTTTTTGGATATTGGAGAGCTTCGGGCGTTTCGCCGGCGCTTCTTCTTCCCGAACCTTGGCAATTAGCTCCCGGATAGTGTCATGGCAGTTCTCGCAGCCACCGCCCGCCTTGGTATAATTAGTGACTTCTTCGACCGAAGAAAGATTATTCTCTCTAATAGCCTTTTCGATCTCCACGTCGGTGACCCCAAAGCATTCGCAGACGATCTCCCCTTCCTGTTCCTTTTGGGGCTCTCCCCTGTAGTTGGAAAGGGCGGCCTCGAGTGCCTGACGGCCAAGTACGGAGCAGTGCATCTTCTCCTTGGGAAGGCCGCCTAAGTAATCGGCAATCTCCTGGTTGGTGATCTTTTCGGCCTCTTCCAGGCTCTTTCCCTTGAGCAATTCGGTAAGGGCCGAGGCCGAAGCAATGGCACTGGCGCAACCAAAAGTCTGGAATTTTGCATCTTCAATAGTACCCTTATCGTCCACCTGTAAAGTGAGTTTAAGGGCATCTCCGCAAGCCATTGATCCCACTTCTCCGATCGCGTTTGCATTTTCCACCTCCCCGGCGTTCCGGGGATTGAGGAAGTGTTCCTTCACTTTATCCGTATATTCCCACATAGGACCCCTCCTTATAACAAGCTGGTTTAAAAAATAAGAATCCGTCCGGATATCCTATCATAATCTTAAAAATGCCGCTGATTCCAAGATATCTTTTAGCATAAAAAGAACTTGATCTCAAGATGCAATGATTGCGGAGCCTACTCTTCCTCCGGTAAAAACAGGGGCCCCGGTACAGGAGGCACATATCATTTACCCGGCACCTTGGTAAATCAACATGCTCAGCCACTCCCCATATTAACTCCAGGAATCTGTCTGAGCGCGGGGGAGCTGGCAGGCCATCATGGATCGAATATACCGATCGAGTCCCTCTGAATCATCTCTTTCCAGGTCTTCGACTTTTTTGTGAAGCCGGGTCATGACCTCCTGGTTCTTAAGCATGTCTGTCGGATGCAGGCCATAATGCCCGGACCGCTGGAGCAGCACATAGGCCTTTTGATCCTGTTTCGGCAGGGATAAAAAGCTGTCAACTTCTTCGAGCATGCCGGTCCTGTCCCTGTCTAAATGACCATCCACATGCATCAGAAGGTTAAGGCTGAAATCCGCGCACCGAAAGTGGGAAGGCATGTCATCCAAATGAGATAATAGCAAGCGGATCTCCTCCACGATTTCCAGATCGCCAAGGGGTGTGAACCGTCCATCATCAACCATGGTCTCCATGGGGGAGTTGGGTGGCAGCGCAAAAGTGCGCACCCGTATGAAATCGGGCCGGATCCGGTTTAGCACATTTGCGGTCTTTATGGCGTTCTCCCGGCTCAATGCCCTGCCCCCGACACCGGGCATGATATATTCCGAAAGGGATATGCCGGCCGCCATCACACGCTGTCCCCCTTTTACCATGTCCTCGGGGCTCTCCCCCTTTTGAATCAGTTTCAAGACCTTTGAAGAACCGCTTTCGAGCCCTGTATGGATCCTGGTCAGCCCCGCTTCTCTGAGGGTCTTCAGCGATTCGATACTCTTTTTCTTCAGGCTCTTTGCACGGGCATAGGAAGTGACCCGGGTAATACCGGGGAATTTCTTTTTTAGATATGTAAGGATTTCCAACAGTTCCCCCGTGGGAAGGATGAGGGAGTCTGCGTCTTGAAAAAACGCCGTAGTGACTCTGTCGGCATATGGGCCGTGATATCGCGCCATTTCATCCAAATCTTTTTTAATCTCCGCCACGGATCGTCTGGAAAAGGCGGTTCCCTTATAGGCCGGACAGAACAGGCACCGATTCCACGGACAGTTCCTCGTCACACGAACCAGCAGGCTGTTTGCTTCGCTTGGGGGCCTGATAACACCCTGTTCAAACATAGCGTAATCTCCCAATTTTTTTAAAATGCGCGGTTAGACATAAGACATGGCCAATGACCGGACAGAACCCTGCCTTTGATCGGCATCTAATGTTCCCGAGACGCGGCCATCGGATCTTCCGGTTTCAGACCACGACAAAGCAACCTCACGGACCGATTCCTTCTTAGAAAATAATAGTCATCCATGCCGGGTTATTCAACTATGATCGCTCCAGGTTTGCTGAGAATGGGCGTGGCAAAAGCAATAAGGGGGGATCCGCGGGATATCGCAAACACGGAGGATGAAAGGTATAATTTGTGTGACCCGAGACCTTTTTCAACGGACCAGATGGAGGAAGGTTTTTATCAAAGCTTCGTGGCCGTATCGTTCAAGAACGTGTTTCAGATCGCATGCGAGGCGTCTGATAATTAAGTTATCCGTGGTTTTATTGTATCGAAAAGGGATTTTCCTTCGTCGGGAACAGGCCCTCGAAAAACGGATTTCTTGATTTTATCTGACTTATGTTTAACTTGATATATAGAACGATTTAAAGGAAACAAAAAACTTAGTTCGTGTCCATCCAGAAACAACCAATTTGCGGATGGAGCTTTCAGCGGTCAGCAATCAGCGATCAGCCAAAACCTCGTTTTGATGTCCTTTGCTGAAAGCCGAAAGCTGATGGCCGATAGTGCGAATCCAAAAACGCTGTTTTCCGGGTGAGCATTAGTTAAATAAAAGGAAAAAGGAGGCAACCATGAATGCCATTGCGGATATAAGGAATAATTTTGAGCTGGTAAATGATATAGACTGGGAAATGACGCCTGAAGAGGCTGTGACCCTTTATCTTGAGTGGGGAAACAACTGGAGCCACGGCAAAATGATCCGATCAAAACAGGACATATCACATTACTTTGTGGTAAATACCTGGGAAGATGAACCATGGATCTATCTTATAAGACGAAACTCGGAGGAGGCTGTTGAACTTGCCTGTATACCGATACCGGCAGCACTGGCGAATAGTTTTCTTGAGAGTGTGGGTCATCATAAAGGGGTCTATGGGTTGAGCCGGGAACTCAGGGAATGGCTCGAGGAGGAGATAACTGCCGACTTTTCAACGCTAAATTGAATGGCACCCCTTGACTCCCTCTCCTCGCTTCAACTTGAAAAGCCCATGTGAAAATAGGGTTCATACGGTTAATGAGTACTCCTCAAAACGACAGATGATTACAAAGCTGAAGGTTGAAGCGGTCTTT
>DAOUXC010000358.1 GCA_030666795.1 Desulfobacteraceae bacterium | reverse complement strand
TCGATCAGCCCTTCCGTGAAAACAAAACCAAACACTAACTCCCTGACCATTTGAGGCGTAATCATGATAAGGATACTTCTTTCCTGATTGATTATTATTTCAATGGGAGCTTCAAGGATAAGACTGCTTGATTCAGGGGAGAATTTTCCTTTCGAGTGGGTAAAAGAGCGTAAGTTTTTATACATGTTATGGTAATCCATGGCTCATCATTGTAAAGAAATCATTTTATTTTACATCAAAGTTTTATACACCAATGAAAGCGACAGGTCACCAAAAAATTATAGGGGCCTTTCGCCATTCTAAAATCTCTTCTCATTTTATTGACATCTGCCCTCAACATGGTATGATCAAAGAAAATTCAATGGGCCTGATGCCGAGGAAGGAATATCTTGAGTCGAGACGATCTAATACAGATAGAAGGAGAGGTCACCAGGGTCTTAGGTGGCGGCACCATGGAAATTCAATGTGAAAACGACGTCACCATAAGGGGTGTACTCTCCGGCCGGATGAAAAAACACCGTATCAAGGTCATGGTTGGGGACCGCGTGCAGGTCAGCGTCTCTCCTTACGACACAACCCACGGATTAATCACCTACCGTTTCTAAGGTTCCCCCGGCCTTTTTCCAAAAAATTTGAGCGCTTCGTTTCTGGCGGCGTTTTCAAAAGTCCTTAAAACTCCCCTTCCTGCCAATGTGTTCCCCCGCGCAGACAGGTTGAAAAAAGGAGAATACGTGAAACATCCCAGAGTTATAATTATCGCAGGGGACAGGCAGTTGGATACCCACGCGCATCTCGGGCGTAAAATGGCCATTGCTGAGGAGAGAGCTTCCCGGCAGTCCTCCCGGTTTCCTGATTTTGATCTATATGCCATCCAGAAGGCGGTTCACAAAAATCTTTTGAAGCTTCAAATCAGATTAAACGGCAAGTACCTGGGCCTTTTGGATCTGTTGAATTTCCTCAAGAACCGTCGCCAACTCCCGAAGCTCACACCTGAGAATATATCACGCTACTACAGCCTTGCCAACACATTCACACTAAATGGCGTATACCTTTATCAATATCTGCGCAGAGAAGGGTATGATCCTGTAATCATTCAAAATTATTCCCTTTCCAATTTCAATGATATCCTTGAGGAAAAACCACTTGCGGTTTGTATTTCCTCCACGTTTCTCTATCTGGATGACATCCGGGAAATGGCCGTCCGGATAAAAGAATATGACCCCCGGATTCCTGTCATCGCAGGCGGTATGCTTGTAAAAAAAGTCCTGAACGCCGGACAGAGTCTTTCAACACAGACCTTAAAATGGTTATCTTCATTTTACGGCAAGGTGGACGCATTTGTTGTGGAGGCCCAGGGAGAGCAAACCCTGGTGAGTTTGCTTCAATCTTACAGGGACGGAGATGACCCGGCCAACCTTCCCAACCTGGCCCTTTTCGATAAAAACGGAAAAATTTTCTTTACCGAACGCCGGAGCGAAAACCTTCATATAGACAATACGGCTATCGCCTGGGATAAAATCCCCGGAAGTTATTTACGAAAAGCACTTTCCGTCAACACCAGCCGTGGTTGCATGTATAAATGTCGGTTTTGTACCTATCACAGGTGGTTTCCGAAAGTTCAATACAAGTCACTGGATGTTCTCACGAAAGAGCTTCGCATGATTCAGGCATTGGGATTTGTAGACCACGTCCATTTTACGGATGATAATTTCACTGCCAATCAAAAGAGATTGACAGCCGTGCTGAAAATAATGATTGAAGAGAATTTCAATTTTAACTGGTCTGCATATGCGCGGGCAAGCGCCATTACTCCGGAACTGGGAAAACTCATGAAAAAATCGGGGTGTGAGTTTTTGGATATGGGTATTGAATCGGGCAGCCAGATCATCCTTGACAACATGGACAAAAGGCTGAATCTCTATCAGCAAAAAGAAGCCATTGGGATACTCAATGACCATGGTATCTACTGCGAGGGCGGTTTTGTCGTTGGATACCCGGGTGAAACACCGGAAACCTTTTCAGACACCATTGACTTGATTAACACGAGCGCACTGAATTATTACCACCCTTCCCTGTTCTACTATTCTAAAGATATGCTGGTACATGAGGAAAGGGATAAATTTGATCTCAATGGCCTTGGTATGGCATGGAGACATAAGGACATGGATGCTGTTGAGGCATCAGAGCTTATCTCCGGGATGATCCAACGGGTTGAGTACGGTGTCACCGATGGCCTGACAAGCAATTGGGAAACCTTTAAGCTATTGAGGGGAGAAGGCTATTCGGCGAAAAAGATATTCGAGCTTTTCAGGTTAAGGCGGGAACTACACCTGGCCATTGGGGAGTCTGAGACAGGCCGCGTATTTTCCCCAAAGGTAGAGCACATTCTCAAGGACATGGAGGCAAGAGTGTTGTGAGCATTTCCGGAGATGTCCCCATACATAATTGGTTTCTGAACGAAAACCCCTCTTTTTTGTCATTTCGACCAAAGGGAGAAATCCTATATTTCAACAATAACAATACGGTGAGATTTCTCGCTAAGCTCGAAATGACAGCTTTTCTTGGTTTTCAGTCCGGCACTCATTTAGGACAAGTGCCTCAAAAGCCATCATAGGGTTTTACCCCTAATCCCTCTCGCAGATCTCAACCAGGACACCGTTTGTCTCCTTTGGATGTATAAAGGCGATTTTCGCGCCTCCTGCCCCGCCCCTTTGTTCCTTATCGATCATCCGGACCCCTTTTGCCTTTAATTCCTCGAGGGCCTCTTCAATATTTTCAACCCTAAAGGCGATATGCTGGACCCCCTCACCGCGGGCATCTATGTATTTGGCCACAGGCCCGTCAGGTTCAGTGGATTCCAATAATTCCAGCTCGCTGTCCGTAATGGGCAGAAAGGCGACATTGACCTTCTGATCGGCCACATTTTCGATCTCTTCAATCTTAAGGCCAAGAATGTCCGTATAAAATTTACCCGCCTGTTCAATGCTCTTAACGGCAATACCAATGTGATCAATGTGTTTTATTTTCATGATATCCTCCTTAAAATATATTTTATACAAGCCATATACCTGCATAAAATCCCCCCCATCCCCCCTTTAAAAAAGGGGGGCGAGGGGGGATTTTGCCCTTTAAAGTAGATACCCACGGACTTACGCCCGTGGCACTTATTTAGGGTTTCCT
>DAOUXC010000188.1 GCA_030666795.1 Desulfobacteraceae bacterium | reverse complement strand
CCAAGCTTGGTAAGCTCGTACTCTACCAGCTGAGCTATGCCCGCCCTGAATAGCTGTTACGGGATTTTTGACTATATTATACCAAAATGCCCCAGTCAAGCGCTATTTGAGCGTATCTGCTCAATATTCGGGAGGACTCGAATCCATACGGACATCTCTTGAATAGCTACCCGCGTCCCGCAACAAGGACGGCGGGCAACCGCGTCGAGACATGCAACCGTGATCCTGCAAATATCTTGACATTCATTTTTAAGAAATTGTAGAATTTTCATAACATTTAAGCCCTATAGGAGAGCAAAAACATCCTTGGAAGATGATTCAGAAAAAGGCTTTTTCAGTCTCATCAAAACTCTGTTCAAAAAGAAGCCCCCCCTTGGCGACAGCAGCGATCTGGCAGAAGAGATTCATGACCTCATGGATGAAGGGCAGGCCAAGGGTCTTATCAGCGACGAAGAGACCCATATGGTCAATGGTGTGCTCGACCTGAAAGAGACCAGGGCCCATTCCATAATGATTCCCCGCACAGAAATTTCTTCAGCCCCGGCAACCTCCACGTTAGGAGAGGTCATCAGGCTGGTTACAGATTGCGGTCACACCAGGATCCCCATCCACAACGACAATATCGACGAAATCGTCGGAATCCTTCACGCAAAAGATCTCCTGAAGTTTCTGGGTGACCCCCCCTCTTCCGAGATTCCACTTGAAATCCTCAGAAAGCCCTATTTTGTGCCTGGAACCCAGAAGGTCAGCAAGCTGTTAAAGGATCTGAAAGAAAAAAAGAACCACCTGGCCATTGTAACCGATGAATACGGGGGTACGGCCGGCATTATTACAATTGAAGATATTCTCGAGGAGATCGTCGGAGAAATCATGGACGAACATGATCCGGATGAACCCCTGCTTACTGCCATTGATGAGAAATCCATCCTCGTGGACGCGCGTCTGGAGGTGGAAAAATTGGAAGAACATCTCGACATACGCTTGCCGGCAGGAGATTTCGAGTCGGTTGGCGGTTTTGTAATCCACCTCTTGGGCAGGATTCCCAAGGCAAATGAAAAGGTCCCGTTTGAGGATTTTACTATCACCGTTCGAGAAGCCGATCAAAGAAAAATTGAAAAAATTCTCATCACCCGCAATCCTCCTTCCGTTTCCCCCAAAGAAAAAAAAGCACAGGATTGATCCTTTTAGTGTTTTTGAAATACGAATTGTTCAAGCAAAAAGCGTACGGCCCTAATTTGAGCGCAAGGTGGGTGAGGGTGAAAACATGAATGTCCCGGGTAACTAAAGCATGTTAAAGACGAAAAAAAAGCGGATTCGGCTTTCCGGCCGCGACATATTGCTTGCATCCCTTTCCGGGATTATGTTGACCGCGTCCTTCCCGCCCGGAAAACTATCACTCCTCGCATGGTTTGCTTTAGTGCCGCTTCTAAAAACCCTAGATAATAAATCTCCCTCACCCGCCTTCAGATTAGGGCTCATAACGGGCATGGCCCATTATTTGACCCTGCTCTACTGGATTGTGGTAGTCCTCGGGCATTATGGAAACCTGAACATTTTTGTCAGCTTTGTCATACTTATTCTCTTATGCCTCTACCTGGCCCTGTACCCTGCCATTTTTTCCGGTCTGACCACTTGTCTCCGGGGTTCCCGTCTCGACCTTGTATTCATGACAGGTTTCTGGGTGGGCCTTGAATACATCAGGTCCAAACTCTTAACGGGTTTCCCCTGGTGTTTTCTCGGGCATACGCAATATGAACATTTGTATGTCATACAGATTGCAGACATCTGTGGTGTCTACGGACTTTCCTTTCTGATCATATTAGCAAACGGCATCATATATTGGCTTCTATTCATGCAAAATGAAAGGCGTAGCAGTCTCATAAAATGGCAGGTCCTCATTGTTTTCCTTATTGCGGGAGGTACTTTCGCATACGCCCACTACCGTCTGTCAGAGGCAGGATCTTCAAAAATGTCCGGGCAAAGTGTAAACATTGTGATTGTCCAAGGCAATATTGACCAATCCGTTAAATGGGAACCTGCCTACCAGGAAAAAACCATGGCGAAGTATCTAAGACTCACCCGCTCGGTCCTTGATTTCGGACCGGACTTGATTGTATGGCCTGAAACAGCACTCCCCTTTTTCTTTCAAGACAACGTCAAATTTTCTCCGAGTGTCCTCTCCCTCGCCATGGAATCGGGCGCCCCTCTTGTCTTTGGCAGTCCCGCTTACAAAAGGGTTTCCGGGATAACCAGATACTATAACCGAGCCTACTTACTAACACCTGACGA
This sequence comes from Desulfobacteraceae bacterium, assembly GCA_030666795.1. Lineage (GTDB taxonomy): Bacteria > Desulfobacterota > DSM-4660 > Desulfatiglandales > Desulfatiglandaceae > JAIOSR01. The sequence continues at coordinate 5,015 of DAOUXC010000188.1, read as the reverse complement.
CCGGCCCATAACATATTATGACAAAGTACATCTTGTGCCCTTTGGTGAATACGTTCCTCTCGGGAGGTTCCTCGCTTTTGTCAATCGCCTTGTGCCTGCGGCCGGTGATTTTGATGTGGGGGGCAAGGTTGCCCCTCTGAAACATGAAGGGCTTTCCGCCGGTATCCTCATATGTTTTGAGGTTATCTTTCCGGAACTGGCCCGTGCACATGCGCGAAAAGGGGCCAATATCCTTGTCAACCTCACCAACGATGCCTGGTTCGGCATGACAAGCGCGCCTTACCAGCATTTGAGCATGGCCGTATTTCGTTCAGTGGAAAACAGGCTGCCGACGATCCGCGCCGCAAATACCGGTTTCAGCGCATTTATAAGCCCTCGAGGTGAGATCCGTGCGCAAAGCGATCTGTTTACCGAAGCCGTTTTAAAGGCCCCTGTTGACATTTCCGGTTCTACCCTGCCGTTTTATACCCGTTACGGTAACATTTTTGCTGTTTTACTCCTTTTCGTGTCGCTTTTTAAGATTTTTTACTGCCTGTGGCGCGGGAAGGGGGAACAAGAATGATACTACTTGAAATAATTTTATTTTGGGTTAGAATATAATTTCGTTGTGTAAGTTCTCAATAAATTCGGGGTATCCGATCTGCCCCGTTGAATAGGAAGCATATTAAATCGGGGTGCAGACCAATAAGGCGGGCATTCCGCTAAAGCCGTGTCCTGCAATTACGGCATAAAGACCCTTTGTACAACCCTTAACGCGACAACATTGAGGATTAAGGCGCGGGGGTCTCGATATGGGAGGAACAAATAATGTACGAAGACCTCAAGGAAAAAATTGACCATATTATGAACCAGCTTGACGATCTAAGAGGTCATCTTTGACCTTGACAAAGCGGAAGAAGAGCTTGAAAAAACTGAAAAAATAATGTCCAAGGCCGATTTCTGGCAGAGAGACCAAGAGGAGATCTCCAGGTTAACCCAGAAGCGTGCATTATCGCGCGAAAAAATCGATCAATGGCAGAGGTTTTATCAGGAAACCGAAGACGCCAAAATCATGGCTGAAATGGCCGAGGAAGAGGATGACGCCCCAACCCTGAAAGAAGTTTCCGGTGATATAGATCGTCTTGAAAAAGAGATCGAGGTCCTGGAATTTCAATCACTGTTAGCTGATCCTGACGACAGGCGAAACGTTATTGTGGCAATTAATGCCGGGGCCGGCGGAACAGAGGCCCAGGATTGGGTCGAAATGCTTTTCAGAATGTTCATGCGATGGTGCGAAGACAGAGGAATGAAGTTCCAGGGCATCGACTATCTCGCAGGAGACGAGGCAGGAATCAAAAACGTTACCTTTACCGTGAACGGTTCCTATGCGTATGGACATCTGAAATCAGAACACGGCATTCACCGGATGGTCAGGATCTCTCCCTTTGACGCCACCGGAAGAAGACACACCTCATTTGCCTCCGTGTCGGTACTCCCGGAAGTGGACACCGATATTCAGATAGAAGTCGATGAGAAGGACCTTCGCATTGATACCTTTAAGGCCAGCGGTCCGGGAGGCCAGCACGTTAACAAGACCAGTTCGGCAGTCAGGATCACACATCAGCCCACAGGGATCGTCGTCCAGTGCCAGAACGAAAAATCCCAGCATCGCAACAGGGAAATGGCAATGAAGGTGCTGAAGGCCAAGCTTTATGAACTCGAAAAGGCAAAGCTGGATCAGAAAAAACAGGAGATGCACCAAACCCAAAAAGAGATAGCGTGGGGCAGCCAGATAAGGTCTTATGTGTTTAATCCGTATCAAATGGTCAAGGACCACCGGACAAACCTGGAAGTGGGTAACGTGGACAAGGTTATGGATGGAGGAATCGATCCTTTTATTGATGCCTATTTAAGGATGAAATAACAATACCAGTCATCCCGCCTGATCAATACTCTTAATATAGGCACGTATGCCTGAACAGATCCCTTCAGCCACATTTTCCTGATATTTCTTGCTCATCAACCGCTTCTTCTCCGTTGGGTTGGTTAAAAATCCCGTCTCAACAAGTATCGCAGGCATCTGGGCGCCGATCAGAACATAGAACGGGGCCTGCTTTACACCCAGACTCTTAGCCCTTTTATAACTCTTTTTGATACGGGAAACCATACCCTTCTGGACCTCATGGGCCAGCCTGCTCGATTCATGGATCTTTGTATTCAGCATAAGGTCGTTGAGAATCGTCTGAAGATCGCTGATATTTTTTTCAGAAGTCGCATTCTCCCTTGCGGCAACCATAACGGCCCTTTCATCCGTAGCCATATTGAGGAAATAGGTTTCAAGTCCCCGGATATTTCTATTCTTATGAGCATTTATATGAAGTGATACAAAAAGGTCCGCCTTTTTCATGTTGGCAATAGCCGTTCTCTGCTCTAAAGATATAAAGATATCTTTATTCCTTGTGAGGACAACTTCGCATCCGATTTTTTTCTTGATCTTCTTTGCCAGAAGCCTGGCAATGCTCAGGACGATGTTCTTTTCCTTGATACCTCCCCTTAGGTTACAGCCCGGATCCTTTCCCCCATGACCGGGATCAATCACGATTCTCCTGACATTCAGCCCGAGTTGCTTGGCAAGAGATGCGGTTCTGTCCGGGACCTCGGCCTTCCTGAAACCCTTCCTGACGGGTCTCTTTTTCAAGACCGGTTTGGATTTTTTTTCCGCGCGGGGCTTGGGCTTGTCATTCCTCCGAACATCCACCACGATTCGGAAAGGGTCATGAAGATGGAAGACCTTGTATCCCCCGATGCTTTCCATATCGAGTACCACCCGAACCGCGTCTTTTGTGTATTGGGCGGCCCTGGCCCTTTTTAGCAATCCGTCTTTAATAGCTATCTGCCTTTCAGTCCCGGGCGTGACGCGGGCGCCATCCAGATCCAGATAGAGCCTGCGAGGTTTTTTACTGCCGGGATCCGCTTTGAGCAGGTGATGCTTATATTTCACCGGATTCTCGAGGTCAAATACTACCCGTGTATAATTGGGGGTTGACCAGTGCCGGATATCCTTTACCGCGATTGCCCCGGATTTTGACGGACCGCTCTTCTTGATAGTCTTTTTCTCGTCCCTTTTTCCTAAGGTCACGGCCAATTTATCCAACATCTTTCTGGCCTTCGGCCGCATATCCCCGGAAGTAAATCTAATATCCACCTTCAGAAATTCCACGTATGCCTGGGGAAGGTCTTTTTTATGTTTATAATAAATCTCCCCTATCCGATATTGGGCATCATCGGCAAGACGATGGTTTTTGTACTTGTCCACCACTCTCTTGTAAAGACCGATTGCCTCATCCAGATCACCGGACCTTCTGGCATAAGAGTAAAGAGAAGTATAGATTCTGGCCGAATGATAAAGTGCCCATGCCGCCTGATCTGATTTGGGATAACGCGCGGAAATTTTTTTATAACGACGGATACACGCCAGCCAGTTGTGGCGGTATTTTTTCATTTTTGCCGACCGGTACAAAGACATGCGGCATTGGTCGGCCTTCTTTAGGAGCGCTGCAGGCCCTTTAGAGGTCTTGCCGGAGACTTCCGCCCCACCCGCTGAAAAAATGGCGGCAAGAATCAATATCAGGATGTAATTGATTTTTGTTTTCATATTTACTGTTCAGAGCCCACGTGTTCTTTGAGTTTATTCAGCTCCACCAGGGCATCCAATGGTGTCATTTTTGAAATATCCATATCCCGAATCCATGCCCTCAGTTTCCGGTCCTGTGAACCAAAAAGGCCTAATTGAACAACATCACCTTGTTTTTTTTCAGGAAAAGTATGGGCCAGGCGAGGCTGACCCACCTCATCCAGCTCTGCATTCTCAAGATTGTCAAGGATTTCCTTGGCCCTTTTCAGGACATTACCGGGTAAACCGGCAATGCGGGCCACCTGTATGCCGTAACTCCGGCTCGTGCCTCCGGGAACGATTTTCCTTAAAAAAATAATCCGGTCATTCCACTCGCGTACCGCAATATTAAAATTTTTTACCCGCTGTTTGGTGGCAACCAGTTCCGTAAGCTCGTGATAGTGTGTCGCAAAAAGGGTGCGCACACCCTTCCCACCCCTATCATGCAGTGCCTCTGCCACGGCCCAGGCAATACTCAGACCGTCATAGGTGCTTGTACCGCGTCCGATTTCATCCAATATGACAAGGCTCTTGGGTGTCGCGTGGCGCAGAATGTTTGCCGTTTCATTCATTTCCACCATGAAGGTGCTCTGGCCCTTTGCCAGATCATCCGAAGCACCAACCCTTGTAAAGATACGATCCACGACACCGATGATCGCGTTGGAAGCTGGGATAAAGCTTCCCATCTGCGCCATCAACACACAAAGTGCGGTCTGTCTGAGGATCGTGGATTTCCCTGCCATATTAGGCCCGGTAATAATCAATAACTGCTGTTCCTTTGAGTTGAGGCATACATCATTAGGGACAAAATCTTCATCTTTGACGGTCTGCTCGATAACAGGATGCCGGCCATCCACAATCTCTATGCCGTTACCATCGTTAACTTCCGGACATATGTAGTCGTTCATTTCCGCCGTCTCGGCCAGTCCGTGTATGACATCAATCCGGGAAATGAGATTCGCGGTCTGTTTGATGCGCTGATTCTCAATCGCTATCTTTTTGCGTATCCGGTCAAAAATCTCAAACTCCAGCACCACCCTCTTTTCTTCGGCACCCAGGACCTGTTCTTCCATGTTCTTCAGGTCTTCTGTAATGTAACGCTCCCCATTTACCAGGGTCTGCTTTCTGACATAATCAGGCGGCACGAGATGGAGGTTGGCCCTGGAAATCTCAATATAATAGCCGAAGACCCTGTTGAACCCCACCTTCAGGCTCGATATCTTTGTCCTCTCCTGTTCGGATGCGGCAAAATCGGCGATCCAGCTCTTTCCGTCACGGCTCAGAGAGATCAGCCGGTCCAATTCATCATCATAACCGTCTTTTATAATTCCCCCCTCCTTTACGGAAACCGGTGGGTCATCAT
>DAOUXC010000003.1 GCA_030666795.1 Desulfobacteraceae bacterium | reverse complement strand
GGTCCGTTAACAACGGGACCGGAAATACCAAAACAGGCGCCTGCGATGGATGCCGGATGTTTTTCAAGAAATCGTTCAACAATACTTTCAAGGTCAGGGGCATTGCGGCTGAAATATGTCTCAATTCCCTTTAAAGGGGGACGTTTTTTCTCCATGACAAAGAGTCCCAGTTTTGTTTTGGTCCCGCCGATGTCACCTGCTAAGACAAGACTTCTGTCTTTTCCCTGGTTCATATTGCCTAATTATCCTGCTCAAGGATATCAAAGATTGTTCTGAGATGGCTTATGGTGAAGTCGGGCTCCGGATCTCCGGGAGCCATGACCGATCGTCCTCCATCGGTAAGCAGGGCCGTCCAGGCTCCAGCAGCCTTTCCCGCCATCACATCAAACCGAAAATCCCCTACAACAAGTAATTCGGAAGATGTAAGACCCATCCGCCTCGCTGCCTGAAGCACTCCATCCGGGTGGGGTTTGGGCTGTGAGACGTCTCGGGTGATTATGGCGGAAAAATCTTCCGTGGTTACACCATTAAATTTCCGGAGGGCCTTATTTATTGATCTCAGGCTGTTTCTCGTCAGTATGCCTAAGGCAAACCCCCTGTTCTTGAGATCGATGAGGCATTTTTCCGCCCCCTTATTGGGTTGAGATGCCTGCGCCGCAATATCCTCATTTTTCTCCAAAATTTTCATAAGGTTAGCCCGCCTGCCAGAGGGCTGGGTATCCAGGTATTCAAGGATCGGTTGATCCACGGGACATCCCAGTTCAAGCTTGATTGCGGGGAAATCAAGGGCTCCGGGGTGAGTCAAGGTACCATCAAAATCAAATAAAACGCCTTTTATAGTCATCTTTCTTCCGGAGCAGGTTGGACTATTGGTATTGCCTTGGTAAGTATCATTTTAAAAACATGAAGACATTTTGTAACCGTTTGCCGGTTCAGGGTTCAGGAATTGGACCTGAGCAGTTACGATCTTTTTACCATCCGTAAAATCAATAGTCACGATTATTATGATTGAAATTTCAACATGGTTTGATTATCGTCTAAAGCATTTGATTGTATCTGATTCAACTTGACTCACAAAGGGTGTAAGTAATCAATGCTTCAAATTTTATGTAAGGGGGTTTTTTATGAACGTACTTGTGATTGTTTATTCGGATGATGCAGAGACTATTTACAACGCAATGCGACTGGCAAATATCGGTGTGGAAAAAGGTGATGAAGTCAGCGTATTCATGCTCGGGAAAGGTGTCACCTTTGAACAGATTGATAGTGCGGAATTTGACGTGATGGGTCAGATCAATCAATTCGAAGGTGATTTTTACGTCTGAGGTGTCTGCATGAAATCCCACGGGTTGGGAGAATCGAGCAGTTGTCCCATCGGCTGGATGGATGATCTGTATGAAATCGCAAAAGAGGCGGATAAAGTTTTGACTTTTTAATTTTTACATGTAGCCGGGCTGAATGAATAAATAAAGGCCGTTGACAGTGGTATGGAACTGTCGAGGAGATTGGATCGGAATGATGAAACAGGTTGGAAGATTACACGTGCTGACGGATACCGTGCTGCAGGCTGATTTTTCGCACGTGGAACTTACTGAATTGGCCATTGCCGGTGGCGCGGATACCATTCAATTCCGTCAGAAGAGCGGGAATACAAGGGAAATGATTGAGGTTGCCCGGCACATGCAGAAATTGTGCTCGGCCTCTGATGCAGTGTTCATCGTGAACGATCGAATTGACGTTGCCATTGCCGTGGGGGCGGACGGTGTTCACTTGGGACAGGATGATTTTCCCATACCTTTGGCCCGTGAACTGTTAGGGGAGGACCGTATCATAGGCGGATCCGCGGCAACCATTGATGAAGCCCGGAGGTGCCTTTCAGAAGGCGCGGATTATGTGGGTTTCGGACCGGTCTTCCCGACCACGTCCAAAGACGACGCGGGTCCGGTCAGCGGTATTGATATCCTGAAGCAGGTCGTAGAGGAGATCCCGTTGCCGATCATCGCCATCGGAGGGGTCGGGGCGGAAAATACCGCCGAGGTTTTAGGTGCCGGAGCTCGCGGCATAGCCGTAATCTCCGCGGTTTGCTGTCAGGAGAATCCGGAACAAGCGACCAGGGAGCTTTATGAGGCCCTTACCAATGGCGGGTAGGGAGGCTATCGTGGTTGAGACCTTAGCAGACATAGGGGAATTCGGACTCATAGCGCGAATCGATGAACTCCTTCAGAGGGAAGGACTTCGAACTCCTGGAATGACCATGGGAATCGGGGATGATGCCGCATCTTTCCTGCCACGCGCGGGATACGAACTGGTGGTCACCTGTGATGCCGTTGTAGAGGGCCGGCATTACCTGCCCGACCGTATAAGTTTTTTTGATCTGGGGCGGCGTTCCATGGCTTTGAATATAAGCGATATCGGCGCCGTGGGTGGGAAACCCCTTTACGCAATCGTGTCACTGGGTCTGAAAGGGGAGACACCCGTCGCGGATGTGGAAGACTTGTACCGAGGATTTGTCGCCGAGCTCAATCCTTTCGAGGCATCTGTTATCGGAGGAAATCTCACAAAGTCGGGAAACGGCATTTTTATCGATATCACCCTGATCGGGGAAGTGGAAACAGGAAAAACAATCAGTCGTTCCGGTGCCGTGCCCGGAGATGTCATTCTGGTCACAGGCTATCCGGGCCAGGCGGCCGCCGGACTGCAACTGTTGCTGAATTCCCGGTCCACGGAGGATTTGAGCGACCATCCATTAGTTAAAGTCTACAACACACCCTCCCACAGGGCACGTGAAGGTCAGGCGGTCGCGAGGACCGGATACGCAACAGCAATGATAGACACCAGCGACGGGTTCATCGGAGATCTGGGTCACATCTGTAAAGAAAGCGGGGCGGGTGCTCTCCTGATGCGTGAAAAGTTACCCGTCAGCGAAGAACTGAGAAAGGTTGCAATGGAACTCGGCATGGACCCGTACGATCTGTTTTTGAAGGACAGTGATGACTATGAACTTATTATCACCTGTCCCCCCGGTCATCTGAATCAGATCCAAGACACAATTTCTGCAATGAGTCATGTCCCTGTCACTGAGGTCGGCAGGGTGACTCACGCGTCCGAGGGCCTCAAAATGTTGCTTCCGGACGGGAAGCAACGTGAACTTGTCGTTTCCGGGTGGGATCATTTTTCAAAATGAGGAAGTATATGCTCAATAAATAGGAAGATCCGAATACATACATGAAAATAGTCTTAACCGTATTTTTTGAGAGGTTACAGAAGGAGGAGGAAATGTCTGATCAAAAATCCGTAAGTAAAGAGACCGAAAACTGGAAAGACCTTATTTCTGAGAATTTAGATCGGGTTCACACTCAACATCCCCTGGTTCACAATATTACTAATTTTGTGGTGATGAATTCTTCAGCAAATATCCTATTGGCCCAGGGCGCGATGCCGGTGATGGCCCATGCCATAAATGAAGTTGAGCACATGGTTTCTTTAGCACATGCACTGGTCTTAAATATCGGGACCCTGACCGACGAATGGGTAGAGGCAATGATAAAGGCAGGCAAGATGGCGAACGAAAAGGCCGTTCCCGTGGTTCTGGATCCGGTTGGGGCAGGCGCGACTCCACTACGGACGGAAAAGGCAAAAGAGATCCTTCAGGAGGTCCGGATAGCCGTGTTGCGCGGTAATGCGTCGGAAATAAACGCCCTGGCCGTGTCAGGCGGCAAAACAAGGGGCGTCGACTCTGTTCATCAGGCCGATGAAGTCCTTGGCGGGGCCCTGTCTTTAATAGAGGAATATCATCTGGTATTAGGAATTTCAGGGGAGACGGATATCATTGCCGACGGAAACAGAGTTATCAGAGTCAGTAATGGTTCACCCATGATGCAGAAAGTGACAGGGACCGGGTGCGGCCTCAGTGCCACGGTGGGGGCATTTCTCGGGGTTGAAAAGGAGGCGCTGACTGCTACCGTCTCTGCTTTCGCTTTCTATAATATTGCGGGTGAGTTGGCCGAGGGGCACTCCAAAGGGCCGGGCAGCTTTAACGTGGCTTTTGTGGATGCGCTGGATGAGGTGTCAGTTAAAGACCTGGAAAACTTGAAAATTTATTCAGCATGAACCATAAAGTCCCTGAGGTTTATGGAATATTAAATTTATCATCCTGAGGAAAAAAGATTGAAATTCAAAATATTTAAGGTTACATAATAAACCGTTTTGGTAGGCGTTCGAAATAAGCCTATGATGAAAAATTTAAAGGAGGGCCGGATGATTTAAATCTTAAACCTTTTTGAAAAGGAGGTAGATGATGAGTTTCCAAAAGAAAATCAAAAGTTTGATGCTGTCTTCAGGTTTGATTTTGGCCTTGGTCTTGACATTGACACCCGGCGCTGCATTGGCAGAGAAACCAATCAAGATCGGCCTGATCGATCCCTACACAGGAGCTGCCGCCGCCTTTGGAAAACCGGCCCTGATATGTTGGAAGATTGCGGTGGATGAATTTAATGCCCGGGGCGGGCTCAACGGAAGGAAGATAGAGCTGATTACCCGGGACAGCAAATTCAAGGCGGATGAGGCACTGGCCCATGCCCGTGAATTGCTCCTAAAAGAAAGGGTGGATTTCATCGGAGGCACCACCAGCAGCAGTGTGGCGCTGGCCGTGTCTGAGTTTTTGAGAAAAAAGAAGAAACTCTTTATGGTCAGCATTTCCCGAAGCCACCGGATTACCGGAGAGAAGGGGCACAAATACATTTTCAGGGGTTGCCCCAGCGCGGCCATTGAGGGACTGGCAGGGGGTTATTACGCAGCCAGTACACCTTATAAGAAGTGGTACATTATCGGTGATGACTATGAATACGGCCACTCCATTGCCGAGAATTTCTGGAAAGGACTCAAGCAGCTCAAACCGGATGTGGAGCTTGTTGGGGAGACATGGCCCAAGGTCAGGGAAACCGACTACACGTCGTACTTGACGGCCATCGAGGGCAAGAAACCGGAAGCCGTTTTCACGGCTTTCGGCGCATCCGGGCTCATTCCCTTTTCCAAGCAGGCCAAACTCTTCGGGCTCTATGAAAAATTTCCGGTTTTCTGCTTCGGCCTGGGAGATTCGGTCTTCCCCAAGGCCCTGAAACAGAACACGCCCGTGGGAGCGTTTGCAGCTACCAACTACACCTCATATTATCCTGATACTCCCGCCAATAAGGCTTTCGTGAAAAAATATGTGGCATACACGACAAAAGAGGGAAAACCGGACCCCTATCCCTCGGGAATCGCAGCCTTCGGACCTTACTGCGCGGCCAAGTTTCTCACAGAGGCCATTCTCAAAGCCGGTTCGGTGGATACTGAGAAGGTTATCAAGGCCCTTGAGGGACTGACTATCCAGGCGGCTGTCGGCCCGATAACCATGCGTGCCTGTGACCACCAGGCCATGACCCCTGTGTTCTGGGGCAAGCTGGCCAAGGTTTCAGGATACCCGTTTCCGATCATGACGGAAATTGTGGAGACTCCTGCCGATAAGGTTATGCCCACTTGCCAGGAGATCGTAGCCGCTAGGAAAGCAGCCAAAAGCAAGTAAGATGACAGATGTGGCCCCGGATTACTCATCCGGGGCCTTATTTAATTTTAGATTGGCGGTTGTAGATTGAATATAACCCATCCGCAATAATCAATAGGCAATCCCGAGGGTTTTGAATCATGGGTTTTGATGCATCCATGCTCTTTGTCCAATTCATCAGCGGCCTCAGCCGGGCCATGATCCTTTTCTTGATGTCCTCGGGCCTGACCCTTGTTTTCGGAGTGATGGGTGTAGTCAATTTTGCACACGGTGCCTTTTACATGATTGGCGCCTATCTGGCCTTTACCCTGACCGAGATCCTGACAGGGTTTGTAGGTTTTTGGGTTGCCCTGCTGATCGCACCGACGATCGTCTGCCTCATCGGCGGACTGGTAGAGGTGCTCCTGCTCCGCCGCATCTATGAGAAAGAACATCTCCTCCAGATCCTTCTGACTTATGCCCTAATCTTTGTCTTCAATGACATAATCAAGATGATCTGGGGCGTGGACCTGAGAATCGTAAGTCTTCCACCCGCCTTGGGCGGATTTTTCACCTTCTTCGGACACAGCTTTCCTGTCTACTACTTTTTCATTATCGGGGTCGGCGGCACGGTGGCATTGCTGCTCTGGCTCCTGTTGAAAAAAACACGATTTGGCAAACTGCTCCGGGCTTCGGCTGAGCGCAGAGATATGGTTGGCCTTTTAGGGTACAATGTTGGCGGTTTGTTTACCCTGGTTTTCGTCATGGCCACCTGGTTAGGCGGTCTGTCCGGAGCGGTTATTGCACCAACGGTTAGACTATCCTTAGGCATGGACATGGAAATTATTATTGAGTGTTTTATTGTGGTGATCGTGGGAGGACTTGGCAATATTTGGGGGGCCCTGTTAGGGGCCTTGATTGCGGGTCAGATCTACGCATTCGGCATCCTCTTCGTTCCCAAATATGCCATGGCCTTTCTCTTTATCTTAGCGGCAGTCATTATTATTTTCCGTCCCTACGGGCTGCTGGGCAAGCCGGCGCAGGCGAGGGGATAGGGAATTGCAGGCAGAAAGAAAAAATAGCGCTGCCAAATGGTTGTACGGGGCCATTACCGCTCTCGTCCTGATCATACTTCCTTTTGTTCTGGAAAAGGGTTTTTCAGAGTATTATCTCTACTTAGCAACGAAAATCATGGTGTGGGCCCTTTTTGCCATGAGCTTTAATCTCGCATTGGGCTACGGCGGCATGATGTCCTTTGGACATGCCGCATTTTTCGGGATCGGCGCCTACACCTGCTCACTTCTCTTGGTCAAGACCTCCTGCCCGCTGCCCCTTGCCTTTGTTATAGCTCCATTTGTGGCCGCGGGGGCCGGGGTTATCATCGGTTTTTTCAGCGTAAGAATAAAGGGGGTCTTTTACTTTGCCACTATTACCCTTTCATTTGCTCAACTGGCCTATATACTGGCTTTTAAATGGAGAAGCTTTACCTTCGGTGATGATGGTATCCAGGGAATCCCAATACCTGCGCTGATCTCCACGGATGAAACCTACATCAATTACTATTTTTTCGCTCTTATAATCATTGTCATCTGCATTTATGTGCTATGGAAAATCGTTAAATCGCCCTTTGGACTGATGCTCAGGTCTTTGCGCGAAAACCCGGAAAGGGCGACCTTTGTGGGCATGAAAGTTGAAAACTACCGATTGATCGCATTTGTCATATCAGCCTTTTTTTCAGGTATTGCAGGTGTACTCTATGCCTTTTTGGAGACCGCCATTTCCCCTGACATCCTATTCTGGAGTATGTCAGGGGAAGTGATTCTAATGGGTCTGTTAGGTGGCATGCACATCTTTCTTGGTCCGGCCCTGGGAGCGACCATAATGGTACTCCTGAATTCCTTTATTACCTCATATACCGAATACTGGGGGATGGTTTTGGGCATTGCCCTGATACTGATCGTCCTGTTCTTTCCCAAAGGGGTTGGAGGACTGATGCTCGAGCAATATCAGAAGTGGATGAAACGGAAAGGAGTCTGAATGGCCATCTTAGAGATCAAGGGGCTGAGAAAATCTTTTGGTGGAGTGATGGCCGTGGCAGGCATGGACCTTAAGGTTGAAGACGGCCACATCGACAGCATCATCGGACCAAACGGGGCAGGCAAGTCCACACTCTTCAACCTGATCAGCGGATATTATCCCTGTGACGAAGGCCGGGTCTTTTTCAAGGGACAGGATATTACCGATCTTCCTCCCCAGAAAATAGCAAAAATGGGAATAGGGCGGTCTTTCCAGGTAACAAATATATTTCCAAAGTTGACTGTCTTTGAAAACATCCAGGCCACCTTTCTTTACACCAGAGGTAAAGGCCTGAAGCTCTTTTCGGATTTAAAGAAATTTTTCACGCAAGAGGCAGAAGAAATCCTTTCTAATGTAGGGCTGATCGACCAGGCCGGGGAGCTGGCAGGCATTCTTGCTGCCGGGGACAGAAAGCGCCTTGAGCTTGGGATCGTCTTAGCTACGGGGCCGGATCTTCTTCTTTTGGATGAGCCCACCTGCGGGATGTCACCCAAGGAGACCGCTAACACTATTGATTTGATTAAGGAAATTGCGGAGAAAGAATCACTTTCCGTCCTGTTTACGGAACACAAAATGGATGTGGTTTTCGGTATTGCTTTTCACATTACTGTCATGAATTTCGGTTCCATCATTGCGGCCGGAAAGCCGGATGATATTCGGGCCAATGAAAAAGTCCAACAGATCTATTTCGGAGAAAACCGATGCTCCTCGAAGTAGAAAAAATTGATACATATTACGGAATATTTCAGGCCATATTTCAGGTCTCTCTGGAGCTTGATAAGGGGGAAGTGGTGTGCCTTTTAGGAAGAAACGGGGCCGGGAAGACAACCACACTGACGAGCATTATCGGTCTCAACCGGCCAAGATCAGGCTGCATAAAGTATAAAGGCCTTGAAATTACAGGCAAAAAGCCTTTTCAGGTCGTCCGGTTAGGCATCGGCTTCATACCGGAGGACCGCTGGATCTTTTCCGATCTGAGCGTTAAGGAAAACCTGGAGTTAGGCATGAGAGAGAAGAGAGAGAAAGGTCGCGGCCCGGTTCTGGAAAGGATTTATGAACTTTTTCCAAAACTTAAGCTCATGGAAAAGCGGAATGCAGGAACCCTTAGCGGGGGAGAACAGCAGATGCTAACTGTGGGCAGGACGCTGATGGGCGATCCCGAATTTATATTGCTTGATGAGCCCACTGCAGGCCTTGCTCCAATTATTGTCAGGTCGTTAGGGGATCAGATCAGAAGTTTAAAAGAAGAGGGCCTGACCATCCTGTTGGCCGAGCAGAATGCCTTGCTCGCCATGGATATCAGTGACCGGGCTTATGTCATTGATAAGGGCACGATCGTCTATGAGGGTAGCGTGGAAAAATTGAGGGAAGATGATAACATGATGAGGGGGTACTTGGGGGTATGACGAAAGTAAGAGTCCCGAATCTTTTATGGTACGGCAATCAGCCCAGAGACCTTGATTTTCCTTCGCGTTGGGACGTGGAAGTGCTCGAACCTTCGGGATTCAAGAAAAAGGCAATGACCGGAAAAGAGATCTCTTCGGCATTCGACAATCCAATCGGTTCTCCGCCTCTGGCGGAATTAGCCCTGGATGCCAAGGAAGTTGTCATAGTGTTTGATGATATTACGCGGCCAACACCGGTTAAGGATGTCCTTCCATGGGTGACGAAGGCCCTTGAAAGGGGAGGGGTTCCAAAAAACAATATTCGGTTTATTCCGGCCCTGGGCTTTCATGGGGCAATGACCAACATCGATTTCCGGAAAAAATTAGGAGATGATGTGGTTGAAAACTACGCGATTTATAACCACAACCCTTACGAGTACTGCGAGTACGTTGGAGATACAAAAAGCGGAACCCCGGTCCATATCAACCGGGAATTCATGTCCTGCGACCTCAAGATAGGCATGGGGTGTATCACCCCTCATGTGCATGTGGGTTTCGGAGGCGGGGGAAAAATTGTCTTTCCCGGGTTAACGGGTATTGAAAGCGCTCACATTTTTCATTCGGAAGTCTTTCAAAGAGGTGTGGAAACGACCGGGTTGGGAAATTTCGAGAAAAATGTGATGTATAAAGAGATAAAGGACGCAGTTCGCATGTCGGGCCTCAATGTGAAAATTGATGCCATCATCAATGACCGTGCGGAAATCACCGATCTTTTTGTAGGGGATCCGGTTGAGGCACACAGGGCCGGCGTGGAGGTTGCAAAGGAGCACTACGCAACTCATCCCGGTCCGGGAAAAGACATAGTCATTGCCAATGCCTATGCAAAGTCCAATGAAATGCCCATTTGCATGTTCCTGGCATTGAAAACCGTGAATCCCGATAAGGGTGTGATCGTACTTTTGGTCGATTCTCCGGAAGGGCAGATATGCCATTATTTGTTCAGGAGTTTTGGCAAGGATTACGGGGGCAGAATGTACGGCGGAAAAGGGAAAAAGGCCGCACCGGGCGCGCCCGACACCATCAAGGTGATCGTATGCAGCAAGTATCCTGATCGCACCATGTGCGATCTTTTCGCCTCGCCCGATGAAGTAACTATTACTCACAACTGGGATGAGACTCTGACGATGCTGGAGAAAGAATATCCCCGGGATGCCTCTGTGGCTGTGATTCCTGACGGAACCATGCAGTATTTCAAAGAGTAAACGCTTTACTTATTAATAAGCACATTAAACAACCGGCATCTTCGTGATGATGCCTTTTCTAACGTTCCGGACCTCACGGCCTGGTCTTTTCTATGACTTATCTGCGGGGGAAACTTGCCCCCTCCGCTGTTCTCCCCGCTTCTAAAAAAGCGGGGAGCCAGGGCTTCCCCCACAGCTAAGTCATGAAAAGACAGCGGCCTCCCGGTAGTCACGTAAAAAAGGCTTCATCACTTCGATGTGCCGTGTCGAGTGGGTTTTTTCTCTTTAATAAATAAACAATACGTCTTCCTGCCTTTAGCCTTGGGCCTTAAGCCTTGCGCCATGGTGCATTCGCAGAGTTTACCCGGATCTAAAAACGGGTGCATGAATCTACAAATTCAGGCTTCAAGCAACTAAAAATACCTGCTTGCCTTATCGCCTTGGCTCAGCATTCCCCGTGCGACTAACAGTGTCTGGTTACGGTCTTCCATGTTCAGGGCCTGCTCCAGCCCGCCCGCATCTAAATTCATGTTAATGGCTTCCTTGGTCAGCCGCAGACCCATGGGGTTTTTGCTGTTCATGGTTTGGGCCAGTTCCAGCGCTGTTTCCATGAGTTGTTCTCCTTCAACCACCCGGCTAGCAAGACCTAAAGACATTGCCTCCTCCGCGGACATGAAGTTTCCCGTGAGCATGAATTCGTAGGCCCTGCCTCCCCCGATAAGGCGGGGAAGAAAATAGCTGCACGCCATATCGGCGCCGCCGAGACCGATATTTATGTAGGCCGCGGAAAAACGGGCATCCCGGCTGAGCACGCGGACATCGGATGAAAGCGCAAAGCTGAAACCCAGCCCTGCGCCAGCCCCGTGAATTGCGCTGATAATGGGTTGAGGGGCTCTCCGCATTGCCAGGGTTAGCCGCGCCAAACGGGCTTGAAACCTGTAAAAGCGGTCAGTGTCCATGTCCGGGGCCATTTTCATGGTCTCCTTCATGTCCAGCCCTGCGCAGAAGCCCCGTTCCCCGTTTCCTCTAAGAATGACCACATGCGTGTCTAAGTCATACAACCGCTGTCTCCAGAAGTCTTCCAGTTCTTCCATCATCCGATGATTGACGGAATTATATTTGCGGGGTCGATTAAGGGAAAGGGTCCCGATTCCTTTTTCCTGAACTTCATATTCTATGGTTTCGTAATCCACACAAGCACCTCCATTTTCGGATATAGTTCGGTTACGGTTCGATCATTCCGGTTGCGCAGAGAATAAGTACTCTCTGTATTTTTCTACGGGGCAGTCAGTAAATAGAACGTACTTAATACATCAAGTTTCGTTTAAATGGAATCTCTAAATTTAAAAAATAATTGACAAGGAAGTTCAGAATGAGACATAAGTTTTTCTGAACAGAAACAAATAAAATGCTTCTTAATATTTATTATAAGGGAGGACATTCACAATGACGATCAAGATAGAGAAAGTGACAGTGCTGGGTTTGGGCACCCTGGGCGCCCAAATTGCTGCTCAGGCCGCGGTTTCAGGATATGATGTCTCTGCTTATGATCCTGATGAAAAGGTATTCCATCGGTCTATGGAAGCCTTTATGGCAATTGATCAGTCAAAGGTCAGGCCCTCACCGATAAAGGTCTCGGAATGGTCTGCAGCGGCAGGAAAAATCAAAATGCACTCAAGCCTCAGCCAGGCGGTCAGCGAGGCAGACCTGGTCATCGAGGTGGTGCCTGAAAATCTGGATCTGAAGTTAAAAATCTGGAGGGAAATGGATGAGGCGGCTCCGGAGAATGCCATTCTGGGCACTAATTCATCCTCCATGCCTGTTTCGAAGTTGGAAGGTGCCGTCAGGCAACCCGAAAGATGCCTGAACATCCATTTTTATCATATGACCATGGGCCAGAACATGGCAGACGTGATGGGCGGTACCATGACCAACGCAGAAGTTCTAAAAGCCGGCATAGAATTTGTCCGGTCACTCGGGGTAGTTCCGCTCAAAGTCAATAAGGAAATCTTGGGCTTTTGCTTCAACCGGGTCTGGAGGTCCATCAAGCGGGAGACTCTCCACATGTGGGCCGATGGATTCGTGGACTTTAAAGATGTGGATAGAGCATGGATGATTTTTACCGGGACTTCATGGGGCCCTTTCAGCCTCATGGATACGGTTGGACTGGATGTCATCTATGATATTGAGATGGTCTACTACAACGAATCCAATGATCCTAATGACCGTCCCCCGCAACTTTTAAAAGACTTGATAGATGCCGGGAATCTCGGGGTTAAGACAGGCAAGGGATTTTATAGCTATCCCGACCCTGAATACAGCAGTCCCGATTTTATAAACCCATAGGAATTTTGATAGGCGGGACCTTTTAATCCGCCTTGACGAGCAATGTCTGTCCCGGAAAAATGGTGCTTCGAGGGGTAAGGCTATTAAGCCGGAGGAATTCAGACAGGTTCATCTGGTGTTTCTGGGCTATTATATAAGGCGAGTCCCCTTTCAGGACCTTATACTTCTTTGTGTCAATTTTTTCGGTGACAGTCAGATCTTTTGAGATTACGAGGACCTGTCCGATTTTAAGGCGGGTGTTATTGAGCTGGTTCAGGGACTGTATGGTTTTGGTCGTGGTCCCGAAACGGTTGGCAATTTTCCAGAGCGAGTCCCCCTTGCGGACAACGTACTCTAAAAATTTCCCTTTTATTCGTGCTGCGGGGACAATAGGGGAGGTCTTTTTTATTGAGGCATAGGCCCTTCCTGCGGGGATCTTAAGCGTCCACCCCGCCTTTATATAGCGACTGCTTTTCAACCTGTTCATGGCCACGATTGCCCTGACGCTCGTTCTGTATCTTCGCGCGATAACAGACAGGGACTCCCCTCTTCTTACCTTGTGCCTCACATAGGTGCGAGCCGGAGGTCTCCACACGGGAATGTCTCCCAGTTTGGAGAGAAGAACTTCCCCGTTACCTTTAGGAACTTTAAAGGCATAAGGCCTGTTGGGGGTAGAATTCCGCCTCAGTTCGGGGTTTAAACCCTTTAAAATCCCGTATGATATACCCAGATACTTGGCCATGGTCTTCAAATGGACCTGCTTGTCAATAGTAACCGTTTCCGTTTCGACCGGCTCTTCAACAGGGGGCAGTGTGAATCCATGGGCCTCGGGATCGTTGACAATATGCAGGACTGCCAGAAATTTGGGCACGTAAAAGGCGGTTTCCCAGGGGAGCCTTTCATAGAGGTCCCAGAAATTGTCAAGATAGTTGATACGTTGTGACCGGATTCGATTAAGCACTCTCCCTTCTCCACAGTTATAGGCAGCCAGGGCAGTTGTCCAGTCCCCGAATATCCGGTGCAACTCTGTCAAGTAGGCAATGGCGGCCTTGGTGGATTTTTCCGGATCCATCCTTTCATCCGTCCATCGGTCTCTTTTTAAACCGTATTTGTATCCCGTTGAGGCGATAAATTGCCACATTCCAAGGGCCCTTGCCCTTGAAAGGGCTCTGACCTTGTAACCGCTCTCGATCAGGGGCAGCCAGGACAGCTCTTCCGGCAGACCGGCCTCCTTGAGGGCCTTTACAATGGCAGGTCGATACTTTCCTGACCGACGATACGCTTTCAGAAAGAATCCCCTTTCTCTGCCTTTAAAAACCTTAAGGGCCCTTTCAACGTGGGTGTTCATTTCAAGGGGGATAACCTTATGAATGCCGTTTGCCACCGTGAACCTGGAGGAATAAACCTCTATTATCCTTTTTGATATGGTAACGCGTAAATCTTCTCTCTGCTGGAGTATCTCCGGGGTCTGACCAGGGCTGATTTTCAGTATAAGGGAATACGCCTGATCCAGTGCGTCAATGGCATTGTCCAGGTCCCCCTGCTCCCAGAAGTCGTTGGATGCCTGGCAGAATTCAAGGGCCGAATCAAGTCTTTGCTGGTCGGTTTTTTCCCGTGGATGTGGTTTTGTTACAGGGAGGGGCTTTTCTAAGGATTCCGAAGGGGGTGGAGCCTTTTTTACCTCTGTTTTGGCAGGGGCGATATTTTTGTCCTCTGCAACGGTATTTTCCGGCAATGGTTTGTTATCCGGTTTGACGTAAGCGGATTCAGCGGCACAGCCGACGACTAACAACAGAATGATGATAAACGCTATATTGGCACAGGACAGATTCAGACGATTTTCCACGCTTCTCCCTTTGTTCGGCAGGACAGGTGCTCATGCCTGTCATATGTTTTTAGTCAGGCGAGTATAGAGAAAAGGTTCTTAATGGTCAAGAAGATATGGGAAGGGCTTTTATCAAACCCTTTTCATCCGCCCCAAAAGACCCAAAAGGATTTCTTTATTGTTCATCTCGGGACGATCCGTGACCTTTTCCATTAATTCCTCTAATATCTTACCCACCATAGGTCCCGGTGAAATCCCTAAAAAATCCATGACATTATAGCCAGTTACGGCGAGGTCCCGTGGTGAGGCCGTCATGGGACCGTTGAGTTGATTTATGATTCTCTTTTCCAGTTCGGTCAGGAGGTCATTTTTTTGGGCATCCAGGCCGTGGGCCACTATATCTGCCCGGCGGAATTCGATAAGGTCCATTATGTCCTCCTGTCCCACCCTTCGGATCAGGCGTCTGACCGCCCCCTCGCTCCACCCGGGATTATAACCGATTATGTGGTTGAAGATAAGATTTGTAACTTTACGGATCATGTCTTTGCCAAACTTAAGCCTGGTCATGATTTCTTCACAAAGAACGGCGCTTGCCTTTTCGTGACCCAAAAAGCGCCAATCGCCGTCAATTTTTTTTCTTACGCGTGGTTTTGCAATATCGTGGAAAAGGGCCGTAAGTCTCAGGACGGGGACGGGTTTCACCCTGTCAAGGGTCTCCATGATATGTCTGAAAACCGTATACCGGTGGTAGGTGTTTTGTCGCATTCGATATCCTTCAAGGAGTTCAGGCAGAAAGTGTTTCAGGAGCCCTGTTCTGAACATCAGGTTGAACCCTGTGGAGGGTTTGGGGCTCATCAGGATTTTCATCAATTCTTCCCGAATGCGTTCTGCCGCCACTCGAAGGAGCAGGGGGGTCATTTGAGTGAGGGTGTTAAGCGTTTCCGGCTCTATTCGAAATTTGAGTTCCGTGGCAAATCTCACGGCCCTTAAGAGTCGCAGCGGGTCTTCCCTGAATCGTGTCTCAGGATCTCCCACGGCCCTCAAGAGTTTTTGTTTGATATCCGCTTTTCCACCCCCGGGGTCAAGTATCCCGCCCGTTTCCGAATCAAATGCCATGGCGTTGATAGTAAAATCACGGTGGCCCAAGTCTTCCTCGATATTCTTTTTTTCACCCCTGAAGGTGGTCACCTCAAAGTGACTGCCCGAATCCACAAGGGTTACCGTGTCGTGCTTGAGCGCGAAGAGCCTTGTGTCGGCAAATATGATCTTTATTTCCGTGGGTGTGGCCGTTGTTGCCACATCCCAGTCGGTTATAGGGCGTTTTAAGCAGAAATCACGCACTGCCCCACCCACAATATATGCCTGGTGCCCGGCGATTTTGAGCCTGTCAAGTATGCAGGAAACAAAGTTTGGGATTTGTGGCTTGATCATGGATTTTTGGTATACAAGCAATATTTGGGGGAATTCGAATTTATACAGACACCTGTTGAATAACGAGGGGCGTATGCCCCGTCATAATGGATTTAAGCCACGACTTATCGAGATATTAAGCTGAATTATCAATGGTTTAGGTGCAATCAACCCCAAGTATTCACCACTGCCAAATCCGATGCAGTTTCATGTAGATGGATCGTCTTTAAAAAAAACCGGGTGCCCGCCAGTGAATACGGCCTGCCTGTCGAAGCGGATTAGGTCCCGCTGTCGGGGCCTTTGTCATGACTTTAATCCTAATTTTTTGAGAAGTTGCGTTTCCGGGAGAAGGAATCAGGATTTTGCATAACTGTGAAGCCCGGCTAAATAATTGACCCCGAAATAGGTGAACAGGACGCAGGAAAATCCAATGAAGCAGAGAATAGCGATTTTCTTTCCCTTCCAGCCCCTTACCATTCTTGAATGAAGCACAGAGGCATAGATGAGCCAGGTGATCAGGGACCATGTTTCCTTTGGGTCCCAGCTCCAGTAAGTTCCCCAGGCGGAGTGTGCCCAGACCGAGCCGGTGATGATGCCGAGGGTCAGCATTAAAAAACCTATCACAACCATCTGGTAGTTCAGTTCATCAAGGACTCCCTTTCCGGGAATCAGTTTCAAAAAGAGGTTTTCCCTGTCGTCGTTGTCCAACCGTTTTAAAAGATACATGATGCTGATTCCGAAAGAGAGACCGAACGCGGCATATCCAAAAAAACAGGTGATAACATGGCTGATGAGCCAGTTGCTTTTGAGGGCCGGGATAAGCGGCTGTATGTGGCTTCTGACGTTCGGGGAAAAGGAGGCATAGGCCAGGGCCAAAAATGCAAGTGGCGTGACAAAGGCCCCGAGGGTTCGGTTTTTTGTCCGCCATTCCATAATGAGATAGAGAAGGATGACTGTCCAGGCGAAAAATATCAGGGATTCATAGAGATTTGAAAAAGGCGCGTGTCCTATACCCAGACTGTAGGATTCCATCCATCTCAATACAATTGCTATTGTCTGGACCGCAAATCCCACTATGGTCACAATAGTCGCCAGCCGGCCGAAGATGTCTCTGCCATTAACCATCATAAAAAGGTAGAGCATGAACGAACCAAAGTAGACAAATGTGATATAGCTGAGAATGATGGAGTTAATCATGTATTTTTATCCTTTAAATAGTGCCCATCCAGAAATCAGAGATTTCAAGATGGAGCGTACAGCTATCAGCATTCAACACTCAGCCCAATTAGTTGATATTCATTATTTTTTGCTGATAGCTGAAAGCTGACTGCTGAAAGAGCAAATCTGAAAAGGGCCATTTTCTGATGAGCACTAAGTAATAAAGATGCGCCTCTTTGAAAAGAGTTCCACGTGCCCTTATAAACTAACAATGCTATTTATTCCGATTTTACCATATCTTTGAGATCATTTGTCAGGTTTTCCAGTTCCCTCTGAAAACCCACAGGGTTTTTGCTGGCGGTTCCCGCTACGCTGATTCTTGTTCCTGACTCTTCTTCTGATACCCGGACCCAGATCTTCCTGTGAGAAGTAAAAAAAGTGACAAAAAAACCTGCTACCATCATGAAACATCCTATCCAGACCATGTTTACTCCGGGGTCTTTATTCACCTGCAAGCCCGTGTAATATGCGCTTTCAAGATGGTCTAAGAAAAAGGTGTATGGTTTGAATGCCGAAGCATTGAACTTAGGGGACCGGGCCATTGGCGCGGGCAGTCTTTTCCTGACTATTTGCGGATTCTGAAACACCCAAAAATACATTTCTTCCCCCTGTGCGGGTTGAATCAGCACCTCGACTGCGGCTCCAAGACCCATCAAGTCTCCTTTGACGTCAACCACAATGAATTTTCCCTCTTTTTCAGGCAATTGTATTGGCCGTCCCGGTTCAATCAACAGGGTCGTGATGTCGTCTTTACTCGCTTGTTTTGCAATCTTCAGCCGGATTTTTTTGCCGGGCAGTTTACCATAGCTGGCCTGATAAAAGGTCACTCCTTTGAATTGGATCGGATGGTTGACCAGAGCGCTCCTTTTTTCCGCCTCTTTTCCATTCACAAAGAAAGTCAGATCTGACCGATATTCTTTAGGTGCGCCGTTTTCATAGAAATCAACCGTAAATTTGTCACAGCGCACCTCAAATCCGAGCTTTAACGGGGACATCCCTTTTCTCAGGGTTACGGTGTCTATTTTTCCCCCTTCCAGTATATTCACATATGCCTCAAACCCGAAAAAAGATCCTATTAGCCCGCCAACGAGGATAATAAGGACGCTCATGTGAATGAGATACACACCGAAATGGGAATAGCCGCCTTTTTCGCCGAAGAAAAAACGGTCATGCCCTGCCTCCTTGTTTTGTGTCCTCTTGTAACGCTTTTGAAGGATTCGGCCAATGCTAAGAACGGGATTTTCTATCTTGGTCTGAACGAAAAAGGTCTGTTCCGGCGGCAAAAGCTCAAAAGGTTTTGCGCGGTCGGGTCTCGGAATTGTGCTGAATCGCTTCCATGAGCCGGAAAATCTGTCAATAGAGCAAATTATCAAGTTCAGACCGAGAAACCCCAAAAGGATTCTGAACCAGAGGGAATGGTACATGTCAAACAGGTTGAGGCTGCTGAAAAAGCGAAACCATTCCGGACTGAGGCTTTTTGCGAACTGCACAGCGCCTTGGCCCTGCTGGGGAATCAGTGTGCCTGCAATAGATGCGATTGCCAGGATGATCAAAAGCACAATGGTCAATTTGACCGAACTGAAGAAGCGCCACAGGGCATTGGATTTTTTGTTGGTTTTTGATGATGTCATAATATTATAAAGTTTTGAACGGGTCGATCCTGCCGGGAAAGGAAGGAAACCAGCAACGAACAAATGGCGTATAGCATGGATGACGTCAAACTGCAAATCAAAACCCATCAAAAGGTTTGACCATTCCGCCTGCATCATGTAATAAAGCCGATATATTTAGGCCCAGACAGGCAGCCTGAAGATATCCAAATAGAAATGCTGAGACTTTAAACTAACTTAGCCTGAAGGCTATGGGTAATGGAGAAAAAACTTTAGAATATCGAAAAGATAAGGAGCTTTTTTTATGTTAGACCTGAAATTTGTAAGATCCAATACCGAGAGCATAAGAAATATGCTAAAAAAAAGGGGCTATGACCTGGATATCTCGCGATTTGAAACTCTGGATCAGGAAAGAAGATCGAGGTTGAGCGTCCTGGAAGAGCTTCGACATCGTCGCAATCAGGTCAGCGATGAGATCGCAGCAATGAAGAAAAATGGTGAGGATGCATCGTCAGTCATTGCTGAAATGAAGACGGTATCTTCAAATATCAAGGAAAAGGAAAAAGAGCTTCCCCTGTTTGTTGATGAACTGAACGAAATGCTCATGATTATACCGAATATGCCTCACGAATCCGTGCCCCTTGGAAAGGATGAAATCGATAACCCGGTTATTAGAACCTGGGGAGAGATTCGGGAAATGGATTTCGAGGCACTCCCTCACTGGGAGATCGGAGAAAAGCTCGGCATTCTCGATTTTGCCCGCGCTGCCAAGATAGCCGGTGCCAGATTCGCCCTTTACCGGGGCCTTGGCGCCAGATTGGAAAGAGCCCTCATCAACTTCATGCTCGACATTCACACAAAAGAGCACGGATACACCGAGATCCTGCCGCCATTCATGGTAAATTCCGATTCCATGACCGGTACAGGTCAGTTACCCAAGTTTAAAGAAGACCTTTTCAAGATAGAGGGTTGGGATTTTTATCTGATCCCGACGGCAGAGGTGCCCGTGACCAATATTCATCGTGATGAGGTCCTTTCTGAGGACCAGTTGCCGGTTTACTATGTTTCCTATACGCCATGCTTTCGTTCAGAGGCCGGATCTTACGGCAAGGACACCCGGGGTCTCATCCGGCAGCACCAGTTTAATAAGGTGGAACTGGTCAAGTTCACGAGACCGGAGCAATCGTATGATGAATTGGAAAAATTGACCCGAAACGCAGAAGAGATTTTAAGGCGCCTTGAACTCCCGTACCGTGTGATTACGCTTTGTACCGGAGACCTCGGTTTTTCCTCGGCCAAGACCTACGATCTGGAGGCATGGCTACCGGGTCAGGGACTCTATCGGGAGATTTCGTCCTGCAGTAACTTTACTGATTTTCAGGCGAGGCGGGCGGGGATACGGTTTAAGAAAAAAGGAGCGAAAGGTACGGAACTGGTAAACACGTTAAACGGTTCCGGCCTGGCAGTGGGAAGGACTCTGGTTGCCATTCTCGAAAATTATCAGCAGGCGGATGGCAGTGTGAGAATACCGGAAGCCCTTAAACCGTATATGGGGGGCATCGATTCTATTGGGTGAAATCGCGGGGCAATCTTGTGGACATTAAAAACCATTATTCATCGGGCTGGAGAGGTTACCAGGGGAAACTCAAGCGGGAAGAACGCAGAAAAGCCCTTATGAAAAAACTTCCTGTTGTGGCAGTTTATTCGGGAAGCTGTTTACTGGTTTTATTTTTTGTTTTTTATACGGGTTCCCGGCTTTTGGGGTATCTGAGCAGTGACGACCACAGCCCGTTACATACCCAAAAAACGCCCGTTGTTATTCCCGATAAAATGCCCGATCAGAACCTTTCATTTGAGCTAAAGGATCTGGACCTGGATGTCGCGAGTCTTTCGGATCATTTTTTTGTTCAAAGAAATGGTACCCGTCTTACGGTCCATTCATCACTTGATGCAGGCCTTCAAAATTATATCCTTTCCCTCCTTAAACGTTCCCGGACAGAGCAGGCCGCTGTAGTGGTTCTGAGTCCTATGGACGGCAGAATCCTTGCAATGGCAAACTATGAAAAAGGGGGCAAGGGAGATAATCTTTGCACCAAAGCGGTCTACCCCGCAGCAAGTCTGTTCAAAATTATTTCTGCTGCCGCGGCCCTTGAGACTGCCGGGTTCACACCGGACAGGCCGGTAATCTTTACCGGCGGGAAGCACACCCTTTACAAGAGGCAGTTAAAGAAAAAAGCAGGGCGATACTCGACAAAAACAAGCTTCAGAGAGGCATTCGGGTCATCCATCAATTCCGTTTTCGGAAAAATGGGAATATATGACCTGGGCCGGAGCGTGATCTCGGAATATGCGGACAGGTTCTTGTTCAATCAATTGATCTCTTTTGATCTTCCAGTGGAACAGAGCACGGTTAATGTGCCTGATGATGATTACGGGCTGGCTGAAATTGCATCGGGTTTTAACAGGGTAACTCTGATTTCCCCCCTGCATGCCGCCTTGCTGGTTTCGACAGTGGCCAACAAGGGAATCATGATGACTCCGAGGCTCATTGAACGGGTACTCAATGATTCGGGTGAACTCCTTTACCAAAGCCGGCCAGGTCTGCTTCGTTCGCCCATAAGCAGGGGAGCGGCAAACGATCTGAAAGTATTGATGCGGGATACGATTTTCAACGGGACCTGCAGGAAAAGCTTTCGGGCACTGCGTCGTAATAAGGCATTCAGGGATGTTGAATTGGGGGCCAAGACAGGTACGATAAATGATAAACTGGATCGATTTAAATATGACTGGCTTACGGTATATGCCCTGCCTCGGAATGGGACTAAGTGCATTTGTATGGCGGTTTTGAGCGTTCATGGCGAAAAGCTGGGTATTCGGGCCAGTGAACTGGGCCGGCATATTATCAAATATTATATTACGATGTAGAAGGACCTTGTTTGTTGTTTTTTTCTTATGAACAAGATATTATATATCCGTATCGCAAAATAAATTTAGACGGAATTAAACGCCCGCAATGGCTCGAACAGCGCAGTTGTTTGGGCATAAGCAGGCTCTAAGTCGGTCGCTACCTTCGGAACAATGAAAAAGGAGAAACAAGAATGTGCGGAATCGTATGCTATGTAGGCAAAAAACAGGCCAAGCCTATCCTTTTGGACGGGTTGAAACAACTTGAATACCGCGGTTATGACTCTGCCGGTGTTGCCGTGCAACAGGGAAGTGATATTGACTGCTACCGTTCAGTTGGAAAGATAGCTGAATTAGAAAGAAAATTGAATGGACTCGAAATAAATGGCACCACCGGTATCGCCCATACCCGATGGGCCACCCACGGTGAACCCACAGAGGAAAATGCACATCCTCACAGTGACCAGGATGAGAACGTATTCGTGATCCATAACGGTATTATTGAAAACTATCACATGCTCAAGAAAAAACTTGAGAAACAGGGCATCAAATTCAGGTCTGAAACGGACACCGAAGTTCTTGCTCAGTTGATTGGACTGAACTATGAAGGAAGTCTCAATGAAGCCGTTAGAAAGACCATGTCCCAGGTTGAGGGCACATTCGGAGTGGCCGTCATACACAAGGATGTGCCCGATGAAATTGTGATTGCAAGAAGAGGCAGCCCGCTGATCATTGGCGTGAGCGAAGACGGACATTTTGCAGCCTCGGATGTTTCGGCCATGGTGAGATATACCAACAAGGTGGTTCATCTGGAGGAAAATGAATTAGCCACGCTCACTGCGGACGGTTTTTCCATGTCCACGGCCCAGGCCAAACCCATTGAAAGAAGTATGGAGACCGTGGAATGGCGGATTGAGGATGCGGAATTGGACGGATTTCCCCATTTTATGCTCAAGGAGATATATGAACAACCGGAGACCATAAAGAATGCCTTGCGGGGCAGGCTCGAACCTGGTGAAGGTGTCCCCAAATTGGGCGGTATCATGCCGGTCTGGGACACACTCAAAGAATGCCGTCACCTGGTTATTGTCGCCTGCGGCACGTCCTATTACGCAGGTTGCGTGGGGAGGTATCTTTTTGAAAAACTGACCGAAATTGACGTTGAGGTGGAACTGGCTTCCGAATTCCGATACCGGAAACTGAATTTTCCGCCCAATACCTTTATTCTCGCCCTGAGCCAGTCAGGTGAAACCGCCGATACGCTTGCCGCCCTAAGGGAGGCGAAAAGAAAGGGGGCCAGTCTTTTAGGCGTCGTCAATGTTGTGGGCAGTTCCATTTCCAGAGAAACAGAGGCAGGGGTGTATAACCACGCCGGACCGGAGATCGGCGTGGCCTCAACCAAAATATTTACTTCCCAGTTGGCCATCCTTACCCTTATGGCCCTTCTTTTAGGTCGTCACCAGAACCTGTCTCTGACCGAAGGAGTTGAGGCCATCAGGGCACTTCAG
The DNA here is from genome assembly GCA_030666795.1 of Desulfobacteraceae bacterium. Classification (GTDB taxonomy): domain Bacteria; phylum Desulfobacterota; class DSM-4660; order Desulfatiglandales; family Desulfatiglandaceae; genus JAIOSR01. The sequence continues at coordinate 18,821 of DAOUXC010000003.1, read as the reverse complement.
GCCTTGCCGGATCAGATAAAGACAGTGCTTTCTCAGGCCAACCATATAGAGGCGGTTGCTGAACAATATTACAAATGCGGCAACTGGCTTTTCTTGGGAAGGAAATACAATTATCCCATCGCCCTTGAAGGAGCCTTGAAATTGAAGGAAATCTCCTATATTCACGCGGAAGGATATCCTGCCGGCGAGATGAAGCACGGCCCCATAGCCCTGATAAATCCTGACATGCCCACCGTCGCCGTTGTGCCCCGGGATGATATGTATGAAAAAATGATCAGCAATATACAGGAAATTAAGAGTCGCAGGGGACCGGTGATAGCCATTGCGACCCAGGGGGATGAAAAGATAAGGGAGATCGCGGATGAAGTCATCGAGATTCCTGAGACCCTTCAGTATTTAAACCCGATCCTGTCCGTGGTTCCATGCCAGCTTTTGGCCTATTATTGCGCAAGTTTTCTGGGAAGGGATATTGATAAACCACGAAACCTGGCAAAGAGCGTGACAGTAGAGTGAGGACGGAATTCGGAAGAAAAGACTGGGTCTATTGGATTACTAAAAACGCGGGTCGAATTCTGCTCGCCCCTTTTTTTCGTCTGAAAGCGGAAGGGAAGGAAAAGCTACCTCAAAGCAGTCCATTTATTCTTCTGCCCAAACACCAGCGGTGGGAAGATATTCCCCTCTTAGCCCTGGCCGCCCCAAGGCCCCTTTACTATGTTGCAAAATATGAGCTGTTTACCAACTATTTGAGCAACTGGTACCTGAGTTCGGTGGGCGGCATTCCATTGAACCGGCAGCGTCCCTTAGAGAGCCGCCGATCCATTAAGGCCCTGATTGAATTTTTGAAAAGAGGGGAGGGGGTCGTTGTTTTTCCTGAGGGCACCTATTACATGGGCAGGATGGGACCGGGACAGACAGGTATGGTGAGGCTCATCCTTTCCAGGTTAAAGCTTCCCTTTATCCCGGTGGGAATCAACTATTCAAGGGAAGGTGCCAGGACCCTGGTTCGTATTCGTTTTGGAAATGCCATTTACGGGGATTCATCTGTCCCTGCCAACGAGTTTCTGGATATTATTATGAAAGAGATTGCACAACTGTCGGGAATGTAAAAACTAAGGAGTAGATATATGTCTGAACTTAAAAGTGTATTTGACCGTATAGACGGCTTGAGAGATGAGGTTATTCAACTTGAGGGAGAGCTTACCTCAAGGGTTGCCCTGGGACCGGACAACGGCGGTTCGGGTGAACATGAAAAGACAAATTTTATAAATGGCCTGCTCAAGGAGTTGAATCCCGATGACCTTCAGGAAATCAATGCCCCTGATGAAAGGGCGGAGGACGGTTACCGTCCAAACCTGATTGCAAGTTGGGGAAACAGCAAGGCAGAACCCACGGTCTGGGTGTTGAGCCATTCGGATATTGTACCTCCAGGTGATCCCGGTTTGTGGAAAAGTAATCCTTATCAGTTAGAAATTGACGGCGATAGGGTTATCGGCAGAGGTGTTGAAGACAACCAGCACGGTTTTGTCAGCCCCTATCTGGCTCTCAAGGCCGTACTTGAATCCGGATTAAAGTTGAAAATGCCCGTAGGCCTGGCAGTTGTTGCTGACGAGGAGACAGGAAGTGACTACGGGCTCAGCTATGTTTTAGAAAATCACAGGAATCTTTTCAAGGAGCAGGATTTGATCATAGTGCCGGATGGAGGGAACGAAGAAGGCACAATGATTGAGGTGGCAGAGAAATCCATGTTGTGGATAAAGTTTACAGTAACCGGGAAGCAGTGCCATGCAAGTACACCGGATAAGGGTAAGAACAGTCTTCTCGGTGCGGCCAAACTGATCGTGTCCCTTGAAAAGCTGAAAGAGAAGTTCGGTTTTTCCGATGAACTTTTTAAACCGGCGTTATCCACTTTTGAGCCCACAAAAATGGAGGCCAATGTTCCCAATATAAATACTATACCGGGGAGGGATGTATTTTGCGTGGATTGCCGGATTCTTCCAAAATATTCAGTGGATGATATTCTCGATGCGGCAAAAGAAATCGCCGCAGAGATAGAGACCGAACTTGGTCTTAAAATTGATGTGGAACCCGTTTACCGGCAGGACGCCACAGTGCCCACATCTCCGGACGCGCCTGTGGTCAAGGCCTTGGCCGGGGCAATCAGGCGTGTAACAGGAAAAAAGGCAAAACCCATGGGTATTGGCGGTGGAACTGTTGCAGCATTTTTTAGAAGGGCCGGACTGCCCGCCGCTGTCTGGTGTACTGTGTCCGATACGGCACACCAGCCCAATGAATACTGTCTGATATCAAACATACTGACCGATGCAAAGATCTTCACCTGCCTCTATCTGAATGAGTATTAATCCAAACCTGTAGCAATACTCAATTGTGACTCTTTCATCAGTCAGCATAATATTTTGCGCTGAAAGCTGACTGCTGATCACTGATTGCGCCCTAATTGGGCTTAAGCTCAATTGGGGAACTAAGGCCCGGCTCCCCTTAGTCCCGGTCTTGCCCGCTCCCGGATATCCAGGTCGGTTACGGGTGACAGTTCGTAATTTGCACCTTCTGATCTGATGGTTGTATAATCCACCGGGGAGAAAAGATAACCGATTTTGTTGTCTTTCCTGTCCAGAATCACGGAAATCCTGGGTCCCTGGGCGTCAGTTCCCCAGTATCCGTACTTGCGGATCATGCCATCAATCATCTCATGAAGATGTTCTTTGCTTTTCACGGGATACCAACCGGTCCCTGTAAGGGCGATATCATCATCTTTTATATCAAACCGGACAGCACCCGGGATAGATCTGTCTCCCGAATAGGAAATATCAGAGCTTGTGTATTGTTGGTCTATGAACTCATGTATCCTTCCTGTATCAACAGTGCCCGGTCTTATCTTTGCGTAGGCGCATCCGAGGATTAAAGACAAGATAATCCATAGCGGAAGGCTCCTAAAAGAATGCATGAAGAATCTTAAATACTTTTTCATAGTAGACCTCCTCGTGGGTTAGATCGTAAGTTTCCGGATTAAAAACATTCGGTCTTAATAAGTGCAAAATTTCTGTAATTGCGTCCAGGCGAAAGGCTTAAGGCACAGGGCGCAAGGGTTTGAATGCAAACATTATCTCTTTATAAAATAATGACGGCCCGGTCAGATTTCAAGTATGCAGAGGATTTAGGAAAGACTTGAAATTTCCCCGCGCGCGGAGTGATGCGGAGCATTTTCATGAGCATTTCGTGGCGGCTTAACTTGATTTGACATAAAAAATTGAATTCTCTATACTCCGGTCACCAAAATGCGGGGCCTTTATATTGAGGTTTAGACATTGCACGAAGAACTGAAGAAAAAGGCGGATGCTATTCGCAAATGGAACGAGGGGCTGATTCATGGGGTGACCCTTCGTCTGATCCGGACCGATGGGTCACAGAGCCGAGCCATTGAGGGATTCATCAGGGATTTCTCGGAATTGGCGCCCGGGATTGTTTTAGAAGAAGAAAAGGGTAAAGATGAGGATCTGCCGGGAATTTATATCCGAAAGTCCTGGGAACTCCATTTTGTCCCTGAAGGCACGGAACTGGATCCTTTTCTTGATCTGCTTTCGGCCGTGGATATGGGGGCTGCGGATATCCGGGATGACATAAGAGATATCCTGGAAAACCATTCAGGCGGGGTTCCTTTGACGCTCTTTCTGAGCACACAGTGTCACAACTGTCCGGCTGTGATGCGGCAGATCGCTCCCCTTCCTCTGGTGAATCCGGCACTGCGTGTCCGTGTGATTGACGGCCTGCTTTTTCCCGACCAGGCATCAGAGCACCGCATTCAGGCGGTTCCCACGCTGATCGGTGAAGGCGGCATCCGTTGGACCGGGCAGATCCGGCTTGAAGAGGTTATAGAGGCCCTGGTGAGCCGGGATAAAGAGCGGTTTGACAAAGAAACCATAGAGCGAATGATCACGGAAGGGGATGCCGCCCCTCTTGCCGACATGATGATCGAGGCGGGCCGGCTGTTTCCTGACTTCCTGGACGTCCTTACCCAAGAGCTTTTTTCCATTCGGCTGGGGGCCATGGTGATCATGGAGGACATTGCGGAGCGGGCCCCTGATCTCGCGCGAACGGCCCTGGAACCCCTTTGGCAAAAGATGTCCGGATCGGATGAATCGGTGCAGGGGGACATCATTTACCTGGTGGGTGAAATCGGGGATATCGATTGGGTCCCGCGACTCGAGGTCTTTCTTAAGGTCGGGGTGTCCCCGGACCTGGAGGATGCTGTGCAGGATGCCCTGGATGCGTTGACATCAGAGTAGACGATTCTCCTCTATTGAGGATTGATTGTAAATTTGATGAAAATTTGGAAAAACGAATATACTTATGAAAATAGTTGGATTTTTGCATGGCGTAGTCATATTGAATTTAACGGAAATTCAAACAGTTATGTAGAACACATGAAAGCACGCAAAAAAAGGAATAAGGCAGGGGGTGTTCACTTTTAGGATTATAAAATAGAGAACAATATGGTATGTTTAAATGAAAGTAAAATTATTCGAGGATACTTTGATGTCTAACTCTCCCACGGTGGATATTATATTTTGCATGCTGTAAATTGGGATGTAAGGGCTACACCGGCATTGCGCTAATTAGAAAACCTTTCAACTATCTACCTGCCTCATTTTTAATTTAGCCACGTTCAAAATAGAACTGAATTGAAGCGTAGATTTCCCCAATGGATAACAAGCAATCATTTAAAAAAGTTGAAAAAACAGTGAAGGCGTTGGGATACGATAAAGGGAAGTTACAGGCCTTTATTGAAATTTTTGACAACATCTTGGGTTCGGTTCGTGGACCCTTAGTGGTGCTTGATCCTGATTTGAAGGTTGTAAAGGCCAATCATTCATTTTACAGGACCTTCAAGGTCAACCCGGAGGGAACAGAGGGGTTATTAATATATGACCTTGGCAACCGGCAATGGGACATCCCAAAGCTCAGAGAATTATTTGAAGATATTCTTCCTCGGAATTCCACATTTAATGACTTTGAGGTGGAACATAACTTTGAGACCATAGGCCGGAAGATAATGCATCTGAACGCCAGACGGATTTACAGAGAGTCTAAGCAAACCCAGATGATCCTCCTATCCATCGAGGATGTGACCGAGCGTGAATATTATAAAAGACATCTTGAGGAACTTGTTGAAAACCGAACTGCCGAAATCAGAGTCGCAAGGGAAGAGGCGGAAAAGGGCAAACAAATCGCTGAAGCCGCACTTTTAGAAATAAAGAAGTTAAAAGACCAACTTGAAGCTGAGAGAGCGTATCTACAAGAAGAAATCAAGCTGGAATACAACCATGAGAACATTATCGGTCAGAGTGATGGGATCAATTACGTACTCTTTAAGATTGAACAAATTGCCCGCAGCAATACAATCGTCCTGGTCCTTGGCGAGACCGGAACCGGCAAAGAGCTGGTCGCCCGGGCCATTCACGGCTTGAGCTTGCGCAAAGAGCGAGCCCTGGTGAAAGTGAATTGCGCCGCACTGCCTTCAAACCTTATCGAAAGCGAGCTTTTTGGTCATGAGAAAGGTGCTTTCACCAATGCCCATTCCAGACACTTGGGGCGATTTGAGGTCGCCGACGGCGCCACCCTTTTTCTGGATGAGATTGGCGAGTTACCGCTGGAATTGCAACCCAAGCTGCTCAGAGTGGTTCAGGATGGTGAGTTTGAACGGTTGGGCAGCTCCCATACGATCAAGATCGATGCGCGGATTATTGCGGCCACAAACCGCAACCTGGAAGAGGAGGTCCGCAGGGGCCGGTTCCGTGACGATCTCTGGTACCGTTTAAATATTTTCCCTATTACCATGCCGCCGCTCCGGGATCGGCTGGATGACATTCCGCTTCTTGTGGACTTTTACGTCAAAAAGATCTCCAAGCGGATTGGCAAGTCCATTGAGATTATCCCGACAAGCGTCATGAATGCCTTGCAGAATTATCACTGGCCCGGCAATATCCGGGAACTGGAAAACGTCCTCGAACGGGCGGTGATTAACTCCTCGGGACCCAAGCTGCACCTGGTGGATGAACTGAAGAAGCCGCAAAAGGATTTATCGACTGGGCAAAGAACGCTCGAAGCGGTTGAGCGCGAACACATTGTGCGAATCCTCGAGCAAACCCAATGGAAAGTCAGTGGAAAAAACGGGGCCGCCGAAATCCTTGGCCTCAATCGCAGTACTTTGCGAGCCCGAATGCGAAAACTCGGCATCCTCAAGCCATAAAGCCTTAGAATGCTTTTTTCATCCGATCCATGATCTATGTGGAAATATAAAACCGGGCCATACACCGACCTCCGAAGATAGAAAGCCTGAGACGATTTTCCTGAATACGCACCTGTTTTTTGTGACCGGTTTCAAGCCATTTTCTGTCCGTTCACATACCCTTTCGAGGCATCACGCACTTTACCTGAAAGACGCCAAAGTCGTGGTTATATATGACCCTTTGCCATATATGACCACTATTTCGCGTCATCCCGCCCGCGTCCACCAACCTTTCGAGTTTGATCATTCATTGATAAATCAACATGTTGGATCAAATAAGGGTCCACTTATCCGGTCTGGCACGAAGTTTGGATATATAATAATGCAATGTTTGATTTTTTTGGACGGCAGACAGGACGTAGAGATTTCTGAAATTGGGAATATACCGTGACCTAAACCTTTGATGGGACTTTCCCGGAAAGGATGGCTTCCGTGATTATCATGAGGATTACAATGAAGGCACTCATGGAAAAACGAACGGAGATGATGCAAACGTTTCTCTCCATGATTGAGCCGGTGGGAAAGGAGAAGGGATGTCTGAGCTATGACATCTTTTGTGATCTGGAAGACAACCACGTTTTCAGTCTTATCGAGGAATGGGAAACCCGTGAAGACCTTGACCGTCATATACAATCTGAAAGATTCAGTGTTTTGCTCGGGACAAAGAGCCTTTTAGCCAGACCGTCGGAAATTAACATCCATACGGTCTCCCATTCGGAAGGGGCGGAGGTCGTCAATGCCCTCAGGGGCAAGGGAATCTCTAAAAATAACTTCCAAAATGAGCAGGAATAATCGAGGTTATCAATTTTGATATGTAAAGGAAAGACTATGAGAACTTTACTGATTTATCCGGAGTACCCGGCCACCTTTTGGAGTTTCAAGTACGCCCTCAAATTCATTCGCAAAAGGGCGGCCCTGCCTCCCTTGGGCCTTCTGACAATAGGAGCAATGCTGCCCAAAGAATGGCCGAAAAAGTTGGTTGATATGAATGTGACTAAACTCAATGACAAAGACCTGGCATGGGCTGATTGTGTGTTTATAAGCGCCATGGTTTTGCAGAGAGAGTCAGCACGTGAAATCATCGCCCGGTGTAAGGAGGCGAATCTCAAGGTCATGGCCGGCGGGCCGCTATTCACCGGAGAATACGATCAATTTGAGGATGTGGACCATTTTGTACTGAATGAGGCCGAACTAACCCTGCCCCCTTTTCTGGCGGATCTGGAGAAAGGGTGCGCCCGGCACATCTACGAGACATCCGAGTTTTGCGACATTCGCAGAACGCCTGCTCCTCTCTGGGATTTGATCGATTTGAAACACTATGCCACGATGGGCATCCAGTTTTCGCGTGGCTGTCCGTTCAATTGTGAATTCTGTAACGTAACCGCACTATTCGGGCATCGCCCGCGCATGAAAACAGCCGGGCAGATTATTGCCGAACTGGACGGGCTTTACAATATGGGATGGCGTGGTGAAGTCTTTTTTGTGGATGACAACTTTATCGGCAACAAGGTCTATCTCAAGGCCCATCTCCTGCCCGCACTCATCCAATGGCAGAAAGGCAGTAAGAAAATACCTTTTAACACTGAGGCCTCGATCAATCTGGCCGATGATCCGGCATTGATGGAGATGATGGTAAAAGCGGGTTTTGATACGGTCTTCATCGGTATCGAAACACCCAATGAAGAAAGTCTGGCGGAATGCAACAAACAGCAGAACAAGAACCGTAACCTGCTGGAGAGTGTAAAGCTCATACAGCGGGCCGGACTGCAAGTGACAGGAGGCTTCATTGTCGGCTTTGACAGCGACACGCCTTCCATTTTTCAGCGGCAGATTGAGTTTATCCAAAAGAGCGGTATCGTGACGGCCATGGTGGGCCTACTAAACGCTCCTCCCGGCACAAAGCTCTATGACCGTATGAAAAAAGAGGGCCGCCTGATCGACTTTATGACAGGAGATAACGCAGATGGCACAACCAACATCCTCCCTGTAATGGGACTTGATGTGTTGCGCGAAGGATACGCAAACTTAATGCAGCACATTTACTCACCCAAGCATTACTATAAACGAGCCAAGACCTTCCTCCGGGAGTATAGGAGCCCAAAGATTAGGACTCCCCTGGATTTTCAACGTCTGATGGCGGTCTTGCGTTCAAGCATCCGCCTGGGTATTTTCGGAAAGGAACGATTTCAATATTGGAAGATCCTGTTCTGGACTTTTTTTCGTCGACCTAAAATGCTCCCGCTGGCTGTTACGATTGCGATCTATGGCCATCATTTCCGCAAAATCTGCAAATTAAACATTGCTCAGTGAGTCGGAATAGGTGCCGATAGCTCTTTGTTGTGACAATCTCGTTCACGCTAGCTCTTGATAGTAGCTATGGATCTACAGTGTGTCTGAGCAGGAAATCGCCTTTATCCATCACGGCATTCCTGATACGCCGTTTATTGATTCAAGCTTCTACGAAGACAAGTTCGGAGTGGAAGGTAGAGTGGTGCTGCTCACTTCCAGCCGGCCTTTTCATGATAACGGAGGCGATGGTTGCTGAAAAGCCCAAAAACGAGAACTCCTCAGCAGCCTCCGAGCCACCGGAAGACATGAATTAATTCATCTTATGCGGAACATATTAAATTGAACCTATCCCATAAAAAACTTGCTGTTTTAATCATAATTGGATTTACGCTGGTCATGCTGTTCCGGGGATTCGACCAACCAGGAAAGAGCGTCTCTATCGGTTACAGTGATTTTTTAAGCATGGTTGAGAGCGAAAGTGTCAGCCGGGTCACTATGCAGGGGGACAACATATCAGGCCTGAGCGCGCAAGGATCTTTTAATACATTCGCCCCAGAAGATCCTGAACTTATTAAGTTGCTCAAGAGCAAAGGGGTTAAAATATCGGCAAAATCCGAAAATGGCTCCTCATGGTCCCGGGTGTTCCTCTCCTGGGTCCCCATGCTTGTGCTGGTCGGTGTCTGGATATTCTTCATGCGCCGGATGCAGGGAGGAGGCGGTGGAAGTCCACTATCCTTTGGAAAAAGCCAGGCACATCTCATGTCGGACTCGCGGGAGAAAGTCACATTCGAAGATGTCGCAGGAATTGATGAGGCCAGGGAGGAATTACAGGAAATCGTCGACTTTCTTCGCGATCCCGGAAAATTCACCCGGCTGGGGGGAAGAATACCTAAAGGTGTTCTTCTTGTGGGAGCTCCGGGCACAGGTAAGACTTTACTGGCAAGGGCAATAGCCGGTGTGGCGGGTGTTCCCTTTTTCAGCATAAGCGGATCGGATTTTGTAGAGATGTTTGTAGGTGTTGGCGCTTCAAGGGTTAGAGACCTCTTCAAGCAGGGCAAAAAAAATGCTCCCTGCATCATATTTATGGATGAGATAGATGCGGTTGGTCGCCACAGGGGTGCCGGGTTGGGCGGTGGACATGATGAAAAAGAACAGACCCTCAACCAGCTCCTTGTGGAGATGGACGGATTTGAATCCAATGAGGGCGTCATTTTGATATCAGCGACAAACAGGCCTGATGTGCTTGATCCCGCTCTATTGAGACCCGGACGATTCGACAGACAGGTAGTTGTCGCGGTTCCCGACATAATGGGGAGGGTGGGAATCCTGAAAGTCCATGTCAGGAAAACACCCCTGTCAAATGATGTTGATATCGAGGTCCTTGCGAGAGGGACACCCGGGTTTACGGGTGCTGACATTGAAAATATGGTGAATGAGGCCGCGCTAATGGCAGCCAGACGCGGAAAGGACAGGTTGGAGATGGTCGACTTTGAAGACGCCAAGGACAAGGTCATGATGGGAGCTGAGCGGAAAAGTATGATCATCAGTGATGAAGAGAAAAAGACAACTGCCTATCATGAGGCAGGGCATACCCTTGTGGCCAGGCTTCTTCCCGGTACAGATCCCATTCACAAAGTAACCATCATTCCCCGGGGTCGATCCCTTGGTCTGACCCAGCAGCTACCCATGAATGAAAAGCACACATACCCCAAAGATTATTTGGTGAGTAATATATGCATATCAATGGGTGGCAGGGCGGCAGAGGAACTCGTGTTAAAGATTCAGACCACCGGGGCGGAGAACGATATTAAAAGGGCGTCTGAGCTGGCAAGAAAGATGGTCTGTGAATACGGTATGAGCAAGGAACTGGGCCCCCTTACCTTTGGCAAAAAGGAAGGGCCGATATTCCTTGGCAGGGAGTTCACCCGGCACAGGGATTACAGTGAATTGACGGCACAAAAGATCGACGAAGAAGTCAGGGATATCGTAGGCGGGGCCTACAAAAAGGCGGCACAGCTCATTAAAAATAACGAGGATACCCTTCACAAGATGGCTAATGCCCTCTTGGAGAAAGAGACGTTGAACAGTGGTGAAATCGAAGGATTAATGGCTGGTTGGAAAAAGTCCACACCGGGAGAAATTGACGCCGGGACATCTTGAATGGGAAATGCAGGCTTTTGTCCCTGGTTGTGTTCCGCCATTTTTAGAGGAATAATTTTGGAATCACCGTTGGAAAAATTCATCGAATGGTACATGTCTCTGCCGGTTTCACAACGCCAATCGATAGTGGAGTTTGTTATATTCTTTAACCTTGGCTTTGATGATATTGACACAACAAATATGGAAGAACTTCACAATGCATTTGTCAAAAAGCTATCAAAGTATTCACATGATAAATTGAAAGGAACCGGGCTTGCTTTGATGCTTAGAGGCAATGTCGATTTTCTTATCAGGAAGTGGGGAACGAGAGAAGGGTCCAAGGAAAGCGAGAAATTTTTAATCGGAGACAAAGAGCATTTCTCCGCCACCGGTGAAGAATTTATGGCGGATAGGGCGCGTAAATTCCTTAGGGAACTGCCTTTCAAGCAGGAGCAATGGGTGTCGACGAATGAAAAATGGCGAGAATTAGTTGAGAGCTACCTATCTGATAGCTATATAGATCATTGGTGGAAAGATCTGAGCTGACGACACAATGCAGCAGACGAGGGAACAGCTTCACTGTCATTAGCGGCTGATCTCGTGTATCAGGCCGGCGAATGGTCATTGCGACATCCAATTCATAACACCGGCATTAAGGAAAAGAAGGACAAAAATGAAATTCTTGTCCGGGAGTGACTGTACGGCATGCAACTATATCTGAATCTGAAGGGATATCAGTATCAGATTAAGGGCTGGGACTAAAGAGTGGCAACATTGCCCTTTTTATTCGTGAAATAAAGACGCCCAAGAAAGCAGGTGACCAGATGGATGCTCTGAAACTGGCAGAAAAAGCAAAGAAGCAAAACATCATCGATATGGCCGTTGGCGTTAGTGCCATGACGCCTTTGTTTCAGGAACGTTCAGCCGATCTCATCAAAGAGAAACTGGCAGCTTTATTTGAAGGTCTTGACCGGATCAGTTCAGATCAGGACTTCGTTAAGATGCACAGCGACTTCTGCCACTGGCTTGTAAAAACTATCAGGTTGGCGAAGACCGATGAACTTCCATCATATGGTCATGCTGCAAAGGTTCTCGATCTTGCCCTCAAGGTCTGCGTTTACTACTGCAAGATGCCAAGTCCGGCAAAAGCGGAGTCCCTGATGCCAAGGCTAAATGGGGTCATTGACACGCCAATCCTTCTCTATCTGTTTAAGAAACTGGAAGATATTTACGGAAAGTCCTCCTCCCCGCATTATTTATGGACGATTAAGATGATAGACAGGGAAGACTATGATTTGTTGCAGAAAGTAATTCGTCAGGATATCAGGGATTCCTTTGACGATAATATATCGCCTGTTCAGTATGATGACATTATGGGGCGACGCTTGGATCGGTGAAGCCGGTGTCCGACAGGGTGTAAGCCCCAATCGCATCTTTATCTGTTCAAATCATGGCATTCGGAATAGAGAATCCTCGAAGTCTTGACTGCGAGGAGGTTGTAGGCATGTCCTTTAAAGAGAACCTCAAAGCCAAAATCAAGCTCGACAGGCTTTTGCAAAAGCTCGTTTCCACAATCAGGGAGCCCCCCGGAAGGCGATGGGTGGACAAGGTACTCGCCCAGGAGCTTCTCGACATGACCGATCTTGAGCACAAGAAGGTTAGCTATCTCCACCTGTACGTGCGCCCACTGGACGGTGAGATCATGGAGGTGCTGGTCTTCGACAACGAGTTGCCCATCTACCACACTACTGTGGCTGACGTAGCCCTTCGCAAGAGCCCTTACTGGCAGCAGATGTTCAGCATTAGAAATATCAGGAGGATTATGAATGATAAGGATGTAATTGTGGGTAAGGGGAAGGAATCACTCAAGAGATTGCACGCCAACACCCTGGCGCTGCTGGACCTCACTTATACGGTGGATGACCTGGCGCTGCTGCTGGAGGATGCGCACAATGGCCTGGAACGGAAATCCATCGGGCAGATACAGGAATCGTTGGGTCTATTTGTTGACTTGCTGGATTTTGAGCCGCTGCTTCTTGACGTCCTGGAGCGAAATTTACAAGTTTTTGCCGGGCCCGGACATAAAAACGGACCTGTTACTGCTTTTGAGCATCTCATCCTTTTCTATGAAGAAACCCTGTCCCTGGGTTTAAAGAAAGGAGCCTTTTCGCCGGATGACGATTTAGACCTTGCTTGGGTAATAAAATATGCCCGGAGTGAGGAACCAGCCGATCTAAAGGGCATAGATGTTTTCAAATTCTTGGTTGAACTGGCGCTGGAAAAAGCACAATCTCAAGGAGGGCGAAATAGAGGAATAAAAGATAAAGGGTTATAGAAAAAGTTTTAAATCAAATTCATTCCTTCTTAGCTTACATTTTATAATTTTCATCCTATTAAGATTAAATTATTATATTAAGGAAAATAAATTAATAAAATAAAAAGCTTGACATATTTTTTTTATTTATATAAAATTCATTATATTTTAAAAATAAACTATTTTTTTATTAATTATAATAATGATAAGAAATACTTATCTAAAATATTTAAAAATTGCTATTTTATTTAATCGTTTTATCAGGTTTAAGGAGGAAGTTAAGGATAAAATTTGAGTGCCGCCCAACTTCAACACATACTTATAAACCATGCGACGGCTAAAGCCTCCAAAGGTTATATCTTAAAAAGGGAGTATTAGGTGGCATTGAAAAAGGCTTCTCGGGTGCATGTGATCCTTTACGGCATCTCGGGAAGTCATTATGCATAGACCGGTTGACCTATTAACCATCAACCTGAGCTGATTGCCCAAATTTAAATTATCACCATGACTTAATTATTAAAGACAGGGCTTTTGAATTCCCTCGGTCTTTTAACCCCGACAAAGGGATTTCCCATGAAAAAACCACTCAAAATGATTTAAGTATGCTCCCGGTGGGAATGTTCGGTCGGGAGCTTGACATATCATAGCGAAAAAAGGTGCTTGTATAATACCTTAAGGCTGCAAGAAGCAGATTTTTATTATTCTGCCATTTTCTTAAAGAGTTTTTTTCTTTTCATTATGTTCCCATCTTTCGGCCTCATCTTACTATCCGGGCAAGGTATATCTTAAAAAAATAGTGGTAGTGAGGCTACCGGTAAACCCTTTAGATCAACTGGCTTTCGTTTTCGGAATGGGCCTCCCTTTTCCAGAGTAAGGGGGCTTACATTATTAACCCTTCAGAATTGAGAGGAGTCAACATGACAAAAGGATATATGAAATCGTTTGGATGGGGAATGGTGGTCGGCATGGTTGTTTTGCTTATTGTCATTTTTTCGACGGGATGGGTGGTGACAAGTAACTCTGCCAAGGCCATGGCTCACGAAATCTCAGAAAATGCGGTGGTCGACCGGCTGGCGCCTATTGCTGTCGCACAGTTTATGAAAAACCCGAACAGGGAAGAGGGGCTCAAGGAGTTGAAAAAATTAGAGAGCTGGCAAAGACCGGACTATGTAAAAAAGCAGGGTTGGGCGATAATGCCCGGTGAGAAGGAATCCGATTATGGCGTTGCCAAGGAGTTTGCCAGACTCCTTGTGGATCCCGTAAAGTAAAGGCACCTATCTCTCCCATTTCTGTTGATAAGCGAAGCCCCCCGTCCTTAAATGGCGGGGGGCCACTCACATAAATGGGGAATCCCTTTATAAACCCTGAATTTATTATTCTTTGTATCCATTAGTTCATGAAAACCGGAGAGCCTATGCCAGGGACGACGTGGTAAGGCTGCCGATACGGGAGAATCTATTTTGGCACAGATTATGACAACCAAGGAAATGGCTCAGTACCTCAAATTGCATCAAATAACAATATGCAAATTATCCAAGGAAGGTAAAATTCCTGGGATTCAAATTGGCAGGGTCTGGCGATTTGACAAAGAGGCCATTGATACATGGATCGCTAAAGGCTAAGGCGAATAACGCAAGACTGTCTTCATTAGGAGGATCGAAATGGAGAGTTCTTTGGTTCACAATACGGTCAGAAAAATACGGGAGAAACTCCTCATGAGTAAGGCGGAGCTTGCCAGGAACGCGGGTCTTTCCCCATTGACTGTTGATAGGATTGAGAAAGGTATGGATTGTCGAATTGAGACCAAAAGAAAGATTATATTGGCTTTTGGATATGACATCTCTGACAAGGGCCTGATTTTCAAAAATGCTTAATGATCTTGCCGGATGAAATGATCGACCCTTTTTCCCCATTACTTTTCATTTTAAACTCGATCCAATTCAGACCGTACGCTCTCAAGACCTCAGATTATAAACTCACGAGGAAAGGACTGATATGCACCATTTGTGAGTCTCTCTCCGTGATGTTCTAGGGGCCATTCACGGGTAAAAACCGAAACATTTCTAACATATATAAGGCAAAAAGAGGAATAACAATGAACAAAGGTACACGGAATAAATTAGAAGTAGAACTTAAGAAGAGGCTTAATCACTTTGATCAAATCAGAGCTAAACAAAAGCAACCAATAACCCAATCTGGTATCGGCAATATCATTCGCCGTAGGGCAGGTGAAAAAGAAAAACGATTTTCTCAATGCATTTAGAGCCCAGAGGTTTTTTTGTTTCATCAAGAGACATTTTATGGAAAATTTGATTGTTCGTTCCTGGTCAGATATGGAGAAAATGGAAATGAGAAGAAATATGGCGCACGAAAAACTGACAGTGCTGCACGTGGCAACCCTTAACCAGCCGATCACGGCGGACCTTGGTTATGGTCCCATAGAAACGATCATCTATAATATAGATAAAGGCCTTCATTCTTTAGGTCACCGGTCGATCGTTGCCTGTTCAGGCGATTCCAGAGTCGCCGGGGAAAAATACGTGACGTTTGATCAAAGCATCGGCGACTATTGGTCCGATGACAGCACGGAACGGCGTAACACAGTGAATTTACACCTTTCAAGGGCATTGGAAAGGGCAAAAATGGGCGACATTGACATCATCCATATGCATGATGCAAAGGCGGTTGAGTTCTTTTATGACAGTATATTAGAAATGCAAATACCCACTGTGTTTACACTTCACGTGCAAGCAGAAGACAGCTTGTTGCAGGGGGCTTACCAGCGTTGGTGTAATCCGCTGTCATCTCCCCTGGTATATTGCGCTTCGATCAGCGAATATCAAAAAAGGCAGTATCATGACCTGCTCAACACATCAAATGTTGTTTACCACGGAATTGACCTTGCAGAATTCCCTGTAAAAGGGGCACCGGATAAAGACAACTATTTATTCACTATTGGCAGGATAACCCGTGCCAAGGGACAGGACAAGGCCATAGAAACGGCCAAAAGAACAGGCTCTAAACTTATCATTGCCGGTTGTGTCCAGAACAAACCCGATGACAGAGCGTATTTTGCAAGCTTTAAGGATTCTATAGACCTTTGTGTTGACGTTAATAAATATCCGGTTGGAACTGACTATTATGACAGGGTAATGAAGCCATTATTGAATAGTGACAAACAGATCATCTACATCGGTGAAATAAACAGTGAGCATAAAAAGCAATGGTACCAGTATGCAAGGGCGACCTTGTTTCCCATACAATGGGGTGAGCCATTCGGGCTAGTCCCTATCGAGTCGATGGCGTGCGGTACGCCGGTCATCGCATTCAATAGAGGCGCTGTTCCGGAAATAATAGTGAACGGAAAAACAGGTTTTGTGGTAGATTCCATGGATGCTATGATTGAGGCCGTTGGCCTCATCGATCATGTTGATCCTCGTGAATGCCGGCGGCATGTGCGAAATAATTTCTCCATAACATGTATGGCCCATAAATATCTGGAGTTATATCATCAGATAATCGACAGCCATAGAATGAGTGAAGATTCTATGAATTTTTCAGATATTCTACTTTCAGGACCTCAAAATCATTCTTCAATAGCCATATAGGAAACCCATGCCCAAAGATATTCCCGTAAGCAACGGCAATCTTCTTTTGAATTTTGACTCGGATTATCAGATCAGGGATGTCTATTTCCCGTTTATAGGACAGGAGAACCATACAAACGGGGCCACTTTTCGTTTTGGCGTGTGGGTGGATGGACGCTGTTCCTGGATGGGTCCGGAATGGGAAAAGGACCTGAGGTATCAAGATAACTCCCTTGTAACCAACGTTTTTCTGAAAAACGAGTCCCTGGGTCTGGAACTGCGCTGCCATGACTTGGTTGATGTGGACTTGAACGTATATATCAAAGAGATCGAGGTGATAAATCTGCAAAGGAATGAGCGGCAAGTAAGGCTTTTTTTCTGTCACGACTTTAATCTTTATAGTTATTCCATTGGAGACACGGCTTATTATGATCCCCGGACAAGCTCGATCATACACTATAAGGCCAATCGGTATTTTCTCATAAATTGCAGCAAGTCCGGAAAATCCGGTGTAAATCACTATGCCTGTTGTGACAAAGAGGGGCCGGATAGGAAAGAAATATGGAACGACGCCGAACGCGGAATACTCAACGGTAACCAGATTGCATGGGGATCTGCTGACTCTGCAATAGGAATATGGTTAGACGTACCTGCCGTGGGGAAAGCTAAAGCGTCTTACTGGATTGCCGCAGGCACCCATTACAATGACGTGGCTCAACTTAACCGGCATGTGATTGAGAAGACACCAGCTAAACTGATCAAGCGCACATCGCTTTATTGGGTAGCGTGGGTCACGAAAGATACAAGGTCCTTTGGAGATCTGCAAAAATCCGTCATTAGTTTATTCAACCGCAGCCTCCTTATCTTGAGGACTCAGATAGACAACAGGGGCGCAATCACTGCCGCAAATGATTCGGATATCGTCCGTTTTGGAAGAGATACATATTCTTACATGTGGGGACGGGATGGAGCTTTTGTAGCCGCTGCACTGGCAAAGGCCGGTTACACGCATGTGTGCATGAAATTTTACGAATTTTGCGCCCGCATTCTGTCAGATGAGGGATATCTTTACCAGCATTACAATCCTGATGGATCATTGGCCAGCAACTGGCATCCTTGGTTAGTGGATGGAAAGGCAGTCCTCCCAATACAGGAGGACTCGACCGCATTGATTCTCTGGGCGCTCTGGATACACTTTGAGAGTTCTAGAGACATAGAATTTATAAGACCTTTATATGATAAGCTTATCAAAAAGGCTGCCGACTTTATGATAACAAACCGCGATTTGGAGACCAAACTGCCCATTCCCTGCTATGATCTATGGGAAGAGCGTTTTGGCGTGCACGCCTTTACTGTCGCAGCAGTCATTGCCGGTCTCAGGGCCGCGGGAAATTTTGCAAGGCTTTTTCATGAAGCCTCATTGGCAAAGAAATATGGCAAAGCGGCCGATCAAATAAAGGAAGGGCTTACCCGACATTTCTACCACGATGGCCTGAAGCGGTATGCCCGCTCAGGTAACAGAAAAGGCAAAGGATACGAACTTGATCAGGTAATCGATGTCAGTCTGTCCGGCCTTACTATTCTGGGAGCATTACCTTCGCAAGATCCTCGGATGGTTGAGACAATGGAGGCAATACATAATCAGTTATGGCTTAAAACCCCTGTTGAAGGTTGCGCCCGATACAAGGATGATCGCTATCATCGGCCGAGCGACAGCACGGTGGAGATTCCCGGAAACCCCTGGTTTATTTCAACGCTTTGGTTAGGAGAGTATTATATAGATTGTGCAGAAAGTCTTCAGGAACTTCGCAGAGCCATTCCTTATCT
This sequence comes from Desulfobacteraceae bacterium, assembly GCA_030666795.1. Taxonomy (GTDB): domain Bacteria; phylum Desulfobacterota; class DSM-4660; order Desulfatiglandales; family Desulfatiglandaceae; genus JAIOSR01. Next base: position 361 of record DAOUXC010000003.1, on the reverse strand, counting down.
TGAATGGTGTGTGAAGAATGCTCTCCCTTCCGGTGTGCTCGCAGAACAGGTGCATCCGGTGAACAGTTCCCCTCTTTCTGTTTCTCCGCTCACATGGAGCCATTCCTCTTTTGTATGGGCGGTTCTGCAGTACACTGATAAATTTAACAAAATCTCTTGTGCGAAGGCGGTAGATGAATAGTCAGCCACAGTGGAAGCAAAGAACCTACTGCGCATCACAGGGGCGTCTTTATGGGGTTCATGTTGAGGCTTAACTTTAACTCTGAGGGATTCCGGGGCGTTGATGTCGTAGCCGTGTTTTCTTTGCATAGTCCTTTTTGCATATTTAATCCCCTAGGGTTTAATTCCCCGCCGCTTGCGG
>DAOUXC010000067.1 GCA_030666795.1 Desulfobacteraceae bacterium | reverse complement strand
GGCAGCGGGCGGCATTGAATAAGAAAATGATCTGGCGGGGCAGTCCCGCATACGGCGGGGCTGCTTCCCAATCAAGTAAGGAGTATTGAAATGGAAGACATGAAAAAGGCCATTATGGATTTCGCAGAAAAGAGTAAAAAGAGCAAATTCTATTTTAGTGATATCCAGAAGGCTGTCCAGAAAGTTCTGCCCGATGCCAAGGCCAGGGCGATCAAGAAGGCCGCGACAGCCCTGATTACTGAAGAAAAACTGATCTATTTCTCTACCGGAAGCAGTACAATGTATGGTATGAAAGGCAGAGGTGTTACCGAGGATCACTAATAAACCGTGGTTCAAGTGTAAAATCAATCTTATCACATACTATGAGAGGTCGCTATCCCTATGGGATTGCGACCTCTTTTCATATTTAGAGGGATATCATGAAAACACCGCAAGGTGCTCAAGAATTCATTGCCGACCAAAAAGTGGTCCGTTCAGAAACTTCGGGATGTGCCAGTTCAAGCTATAATTCAGGTGTTGCCCTCATGGAACAGGGAAAACTGGATGAGGCGATCGGTGCATTCAACGATGCCATTGCCGATAGCGGCAGGATGTTCGAGGGCTGGGTCAATTTAGGCTACATCTATTTCAAAAAGGGAGACCTCAACCGGGTCGTTGAGTCAAATCTAAGGGCCATAGAGATTGAACCGAGATATGCCCGGGGCTATGCAAATCTCGGATTTGCCTATCTGCAGATGCTCAGAACACAAGAGGCTGTTGATGCCCTTAATAAGGCCATTGAGCTGAATCCTGAGATTGTACAGGCATGGAGCAATCTGATTAACGCCTATCTCCAAAATGATGATGTGGAAAAGGCCATAGACACGGGAGAAAAACTGGTGGATATGGCGCCCGATTTTGCATTGGGTCATAACAATCTTGCTTCTGCATACTTTAGCAATGCTAATTATGAGAAGGCAATCGAGCATGTGGACAAGGCCGTTGCCCTCGGGTTTGACGTCCATCCGGAACTCCTTAAAAGACTTGAACCCCACCGCAAGGCATGATGGGCGTAACTTCTCAATAAGTTCGGATTAAAACCATTTTCACGGGCGGAGACTTGGCCTTTAAGAAATAGGACAGGTCGGTGCCCCCGAATTTATTGAGAAATGCCTGTATACTGGAATACCTGCGGACAATTACCATGAATCTCATTCACCTGTTAGAACGTTACGAGCACTTAGCGGCAAGGGCAGACCAGTCATTTAAGGACATGCTTCAGGATTACCCTGAGCGCATCAAATGCAGGCCGCATTGCTCTGACTGTTGTCATGCCCTGTTTGGCCTGTTTCTGATCGAGGCCGTTTACATCAAACACCATTTTGACGAACTGGAAAGAAAAAAAAGGCGTGCTGCGCTTCTGAATGGCAACAAGGCGGACAGGGATCTAAAAAAACTCGAAAAAGAGATGCGCGAAAACGTGGGCGCCCCGGAAATCGGGACGGAATCTCTGGCAAAAGAGAGAATCAGGTGCCCGCTTCTGGACGATCAAAAAGAGTGTATCCTTTATCCTCACCGGCCCATCACATGCCGTGTTTACGGCATTCCCACCTCCATTCAGAAAAAGGCCCGGGTCTGCGGTATGTCCGGATTCAAAAAAGGGGAATCTTATCCGGCCTTTGATCTTGACGGAGTCTATCAACAACTCTATTCGCTGTCCAAGGAACTGCTGCAAGGGGCGGGGAGAAGAGATTTTGAAAAGGCATCGCTCTTGATATCGGTCTCAAAGGCCATTAGGACACCCCCGAAGGATCTCATAAACGAGAATTTTGGACCACCCGGTGAAGCCGGTTGACATGGCCCTTAAGATTCGACCGTACAATGGAAAAATCGCCGGGATCATCTTTTCGGTACATCTCCAACAGTGAACGCAGGAGTTTGTCAATCTCTTCCGGGGAAAAGGATTTGAGAAGGGAAAGCACATCATCAACCTTACCCAGGTAATACCTTCCGTCCGTCTCCATAATCCTAAGGGCATCGAAAAATCCCTTTGTGGAAGCCTCAACGGAAAAATTTCCGGCCCATACCTTATCCCCCAGCCCGTCCAGCCTGTCCAATCGCATTCTGATGGTCAGGTTTAAAAAAAAGTAGATCAGGGCGATAACGGGGTCAACATTCCCGTCTGAAAAAAACCCCATGAAAGATTCATACCTTCTGGCCGTGGTCAGTCTGATATCAATGATGCCGTTCGTGCGTTTTACAATAAAATCTCCTGCCGCATGGTGCCACGGATAAATCTGGCTGAAATTCCGAGTGTCATAATAGAAGGTGAGAATTTCGGCCGCTTTTCTGAATATCTCGTGGCTTTCCTCTTCGGATGCGAACCCATGACCGTTTTTTAAATCCCATATGCAGATCCGTTCTTTCCCCGAATCTTTATCAACGGAAAGGTGCCATTCATGGTAGTCTTCAAACCAATCGGCAAGGACCATGGTCAGGGTTTCCTTTGAGGGGCCGGAGTGAAGTTCTATTGCGCCTGCGAAATAGGGCTTTGGCAGATATGGCAGGTCAAAGGCCCTGTCTAACAATCTGAGTATATCAAACTCGTGTGTTAACCAGTCCCTTCCTTTTTCGGAGATGGCCGTGCTCACCGACAGTTTGACGGACCGGGTGCCAAAAAAGATTTCAACACTGGCCAGATGATAAAGGACCCCGTGCTTTTCACTGCGAATCAATATCTTTTGGATGCCATCCTGACTAATATGGCCATTTGATCGTTCCCTGATTATATCGATCAGAGGCTTACCATGATCCTTTAGAAGGAACTCTTTGATGGCCTTGAAATAGTCTTCGAGCGTGAGGAACGGATGGTTTTCTGATGGGCTAATTTTAAAGGGAATGGCGAGTTCGTCGGGTCCGATAGGTATGTCACCTTTTGGGCCGGAAAATAAGTATTCTATTAACATAAGTGACTGTGTTGGAAAAAATTAAATGTGCAGCATTGTTTTTACATATTTTGCCTGCCCCGTGGAATGCGCAGCCTATTCCTCTGGGGTGTCTTTTTGCCTGTCGTAACGTAGCGTAGATCCCACTATCGAAGCCCTGTCTGCCCAATGGAATGTTTTTTCACTTTTATTCCATCGGGGTGGAATGCGAAGTTTATTCCTCTGGGGTGGCTATATCACTTTTGTACACTTAATTTTTCCAATGCCTGGGCTGCCACCTGGCCCACTGTCACTTTCTCTAAATTTCCGTTCTCATAGATATCAATTTCATGGGACTCATTCACGAGCTTTTCCAGATCTTCTTTTGCTTCATGGGCTCCGAGGTTCCCCATGAGCAAGGCCGTGTAACCGCGGACCGCGGGTTCAGCATCCTTAAGATAAGTGAAAAAGTGAAACGTGTGCTTGCGAAGGAGATCCGGCCTGGACCTCGCAATCGTTGCGAGGCTTTGCAGGACCTGGGAACGACGCGTTTCGTCGGCCAAAAACTGGTATAACTGTGGAATATATCCTCCAAACAGTTCCGTCTTATGGCTGATGATCTCCCCGATCGCCTCAAAGGCACCCCATGTGAAGGCGGCTGTATCCGAAATCGCATAAAACAGGTTCTGCAGGAGTTTGGAAATTGCCTTGGAATCTTCTTCGCCAATAACGGCGCACGCCCGGCCTAAGATTTCCGCTGCCCTTTTTCGAAACAGATCGTCTCCCGAATAAATGAGTCTTTGCAGATTTCTGATCAGTTTCTTGTCATATCCCGCAACATCGAGTATCGGTTTGAAACGGTATTCCCTTACGAGATTTTCGATCTCTTTTTTCGGCAGAGTTTTCTTTTGTTTAGGCGAGATTTTACGCTCCGCTGAGACAGGGGTATGTTTGGTCCTTTCCAGCCGTTTACGAATCCCTTCCGAAGTGACCTCTAAGACATCATCATGCAATCTGATAAAAAACAGGACTCCCAGTATGCGCCTGCTGTCCATGAACCCACCCGGGACAATCAAGTGTCTTATGTAATCATAGTTTTCCACGATTTCCTGTTTGTAATCCTCTTCGGGCAAAAGGTTCCATGCCAGGTCCCAGTCCATGTCGCACCCGAAGACCAGGGCCTCGATCAGGGCCGCTCCCTGGCTATGACCTGTTTCGTCGCAGGCATAGACAGCACCGCAGGAACATGAACCAACGGGCATCTCACCCTGTCTGCGGTTTTCCAATTCCCGTGGTTTTTCTATAAGAAGCCCGCAAAAAGGACATGCGGGTGGCGTGGTCAGAGTTTTTCCAACAAATTTGCTTTCAATCATAAATCTATTACCTATATTCAGGGATCAAGGCTAAAACCGTATGAGTCCTCGTCATATTCAAAGGCTACAATTTCAAAATCCGATCCCGTTGATTTGAAAAGAACATTCCAGTTGCTATACTGTTCTCCCGCAAAGTCGCAATTCAGGCTTCCTATCCGGGCACCCATCTTTTTCAGTTTTGCCACCACTTCTTCAAAGAAAATATCAATGATACGAATCCTGTCATCATCATCGAGTTCGTATCGGTGGCTTGTTTTGTTTTTTGTTTCCATTATAACTGAAACCGGTAACAGAAAAAGCCCGGGATGGCCCGGGCAAATATGTTTTCCTGAAAATGGGTGCTTTAACCACGGAAGGGGCGGGCTTTACGACCGCCGCAAAGCATATTATTTTGTATATCCGGGCAGTTCAAGGGTTGTGCACTGGTTTGACGGACCGCAATTTTTGGTGGTCATCTTAGGCTGGTTCCCTCCCGGGCCTACACCAACGGCATAATTGGTCCTGCTTACCACCCGCTCAAGGGACTGGGATTTACACTGGGGACAGACCATTTCCATTTTTTCATCCGAATTGATAAATAGTTTTTCAAACACTTCGCCGCAATCCATGCACCTGAACTCAAAGATTGGCATTGTCTTGATCCTCCTAAATAGTATAATATATATTAGTCACTTTAGGACGCAAAGTCAAACACACACTCAATTAATTCGTTTAGACCCGTAACCCTTGAAAGCAAATGATCCTTTCTTTTCATCCATGTTTTGATACGGACGTTCAGGTCATCCTCGGGGACAGGGCTCTTGATTCATCCGATCTCCAATTGATCCGTGACGCAAAGGCTATTATTCTGCCACAAACGTGCCCGCAAGAGATATATGATGCCTGTTCGGCTTCAAGTGCGGCATTATTTCCTTCCTATGAAATGCGTTTCAAGTATCCCGGGAAGATGGGGCAGAGTATCCTGTTCAAGGATTTCGGGTTTTTGCATCCCGCGACATTGCGTTGGCATAAGGTCGAAGAATTCAAAAAAACGTATCCGGGTGCAAAGGAGTTTCCCCATGAACTGCCTTTTTTCATCAAGGACGACAAAAGCCATGAGGCGGATGGAGTCTTTCTTTTAAAAGATATACCCTCTTTGTCAAGGGCGTTTGATTTTCTCGAGCGCAGGGAAAGTTCGGGCCTGCCCGGTTTTGTTAGTCAGGAGTTTATTCATTCCGAAGGAAACGTTCTGAGGGCTGTGATTATCGGAAAAAGGGTGATTACCTATTGGAAACGTCCCAATAGACCCGGACAGATCATCACAACCATCAGCCGGGACGCGGTGATTGATCATGACTGGAGGCCTGATCTTCAGGAAAAGGGAAGAAAGCAGGTTATGTCCCTTTCGGTGAAAACCGGAATTAATCTGGGAGCAATCGATTTCGTGTTTCCGCTGTCAGATGATGATCCGGCCCCTTTTTTTCTTGAGATTAATTATTTTTTCGGCAGGCGGGGCCTTGGAGGGTCGGAAGATTATTATCGTCTGCTTTATCAGGCCGTACAGGATTGGATTGGGGAGATTGGGCTGGACCCTGAATCGATAACCCTGGTTTAGCCCGCCCTGAAATATACCTTCCGGGATCTCGGGCCGTCGAACTCACAGAAAAAGATCTTTTGCCAGGTCCCTAAGACCAGACGGCCATTTTCAACGATCACCGTGACCGAACTCCCTATCAATGATGTCTTGATATGGCTGTCCGAATTTCCTTCCATGTGGCGGTACCCGTCGTTTGGAGGCACGAGTTCATTCAGTTTTCGAATGATGTCCGTGCAGACAGCCGGGTCCGCCCCCTCATTGATAGTCATACCTGCCGTGGTGTGGGGCACATACACCACACAGATTCCGTCGGCAATGCCTGCCGAAGTGACCTCCTTTTGCACGGAAGAGGTGATATCCACCATCTCAATCCTTTTACCGGTCTTTACGCTGATGCTTGTGGGCATGACAACCTCCTGGTTTGGCGTGTAAAAGGTGTAAAATTTCTTGGAATCATTCTTTCAGGTTTCACGGAAGGATTATGCCGGATGAGGCGTCATCCTTTGAGTCTGCTTCTTCAGCGTCCTTTTTTGCTGCCTTCATGTAGAAATTGAGACTGCGATCGAAAAGAAACTCAATAATCGGGTTGGGTTTAAGAACCGTGTCCTCCTGTTCAGCGGTCAAGGCCGCGGCTAAAGCCAGGCGGGAGGATTCCTCATCTTCCAGTTTAAAGAACAGATAGGCCATTTCCTCCAACCTGTACTTCAACAAGGCCCGTCTGGAGACGGGAAAGAGCTTTTCAATTCCTTTTTTCTTTATCCCCAGGGCCCGGTCTGCTTTCTGGGCATCATTGAGAAGTAAGGGACTGTCGTCCAGTTTAAGAATATCTTCCATGAACGGCTTAAGACTTTCAAGGTCATCGATCCAGAATTCCAACAAACTGTGTTGAAAAAGCTTTTCGAGTTGAGAACCGGTTACAATCCCCTCAGGGACCGAACCCTCGGGTAATAAAGCATATATGACGGGCCGGTCAAGGAGAGAAACGTTTTCCAGCAACCACGGTCTGAGCTCAAGGTATTCGGCGGGCGGATTCGAATGAATTTCCGTGTGGCGACCGTATGCCTTTTCGAGAACAGTGGCGGCATGGGCTAAAGAGGTTTCCATTAAAGGGCCGACATCCCGGGACAGATCTTCCTTCATTTGTTTTGTGCGTTTTTTACTGAAGTTGGCGAAGAGAAACTGCTGGATACCATGCTCATCCGAAATAAGGCCTACGCCCAAATCCACGCCCTTCATGGCCCTGTGTAATTCTATCAAAACCGCACGGAACCCGTTTGAGTCAATCGGCCCGAGATGGGCGTCGGATTTTTCCCTTTCTGCCGGTATAAAAACAGCAGGTGTGGTATCCTTTTCTTCACGAAAACCCTCGACCGCGACTCCTCTTTTTTCAAGTCCGAACAGCGCTCGTTTGATGGCCTTTCGCACCCGTTTATCTTGAAAAGCCTCTTGTATCGCGGTAAGCACATGAATGGTCGATTCTTCGTTCAAAGGCAGGCGTTCCACAAAGACCCGGGCAAGGCGGGAGTCGGGTAGTTTTGCGACAACTTGGGCAGGATCAGAGTCTTCGAAATCTTGAAGCAGGGATGTTATAAGAGTTTCTTCCTGGGCCGGGAGAGATGGCGGGGCCGGTTTTTTCTTTTTTGCTTTCTTTTTGGGGCGCATGGTCAAGCCGCCTTTTTTTCCTCAATAGCCGCATGGTCATCAAAACCCTCTTCCTTGAGATAGACGTTAATGGTCTCGTTCGGGGCAGTATCCCACACCCCCCCTATGTAATTGGCCATTATGGGCAATTCCCTACAACCCTCTCCCCTGTCCACCAGGATGGCCAACTCAATCTTTTTTGGGCGACCATAATCCATAAGGGCATCCATTGCCGCCCTGACGGTTCTTCCCGTAAAGAGGACATCATCCACTAAGACAACCGTCTTATCATCTACGGAGAATGGCAATTCAGTTTTTCCGACGACCGGAGTGGGGCCGATTCTTGTCCAATCATCTCGATACAGGGTAATATCAAGAATACCTATAAGTGGCACAGGTGCATTCAGCCTGCCGATAGCCTCCTGAAGTCGGGCGGCCAAAAACGCGCCGCCGGTCCGGATGCCCACAAGAACTACATCTTCCATTGGACTATTATTTTCTACTATCTGGCCAGCTATTCTTTCAATGTTTTTGTAGATTTCCTCTTCTTTTAAGATGGTTGTGTCATTCATATTGGCCTTCCTGCAAAAAAGCTAAAATTTATAATAAATTAAGTGTAATAAGTCAAGTAAATTATGAGAATACGCCTTGTTGCAAGGAATTCTTGACTTGAAAAAGGATGGCAGATTTTATAAGATAGATGACCCTGAATGGAGATTATTTTGCTTTTTCAATCCAGAGGGACTACTTACTTATTTTCTCGGAGTGAAATATTTGAATGATGGATTTGACTACAGAAAACACAAGGCTTGACGAATTGGGCCATAAGCTGGGCCATACCTTTAACCAGCCCGAATTACTCTCCCAGGCATTTCGACACGCCTCTTATGTAAATGAACAGACCGATTCAAATCTGAAAGACAACGAGCGTCTTGAATTCTTAGGGGATGCCGTGCTCGACTTGGCCATCAGCCATCTCCTTATGAAGCGCTTTGAGGATGCTGAAGAAGGCGACCTTTCAAAATTCAGGGCCATGGTGGTGGATGAGGCAGGTCTGTACCAGATAGCACTGATGTTGGGATTGGGCGAATATCTGCTTCTGGGCAAAGGAGAGGAACACAGCCGCGGCAGGGAAAAGCCTTCCATACTTGCAAATACCACGGAAGCCCTGATCGGCGCCCTGTATCTCGATGCAGGGTTTGACACAGCCCTGGAGGTGATTGGCAAACTGTTTTCGCCTTTACTTGAAAAGGTCGGCACCCTGGAGATGATCTATGATTATAAGAGCATTTTCCAGGAATATACCCAGAAGACATACAAGACCCTACCAAAATACCAATTGGTGGAAGAGGTAGGTCCTGCCCATGACAAAACCTTTAAAGTGGCACTGACCCTGAATGGGGAAACCTTAGCTGAAGGAAAGGGAAAGAGCAAGAAGGAGGCCGAACAAGAGGCGGCCAAGGAGGCTTTTGTTTGTCTGAAGGGAAATTAACGCCCCTGATTGTACCCGTCTTTATTCCCAACATGGGATGTCCACACCGGTGCGTCTTTTGCGAGCAGGAAAGAATAACCTCCCAACACAAATTTCCGGTCAACGGAAGGCATGTGGAAAAAATCCTTGACACGGCGGTCCGCTCAAGAGATTTCGATCCACGGAGAAAGCCGGAGGTTGCCTTTTTCGGCGGCACTTTTACACGTCTTTCAAAGGAGCGCATGGAAACTCTTCTGGGAGCGGTTGCGCCCTACATAAAACGGGGATTGTTTCAATCCATTCGGGTTTCCACGCGGCCGGACGCACTTGATAAGGAACGTCTGGATCTCATGAAAGCCTACGGGGTCCTCACCGTGGAGCTGGGTGCGCAATCCATGGATGACCGTGTGCTCTCCCTTTCAAACCGGGAACATACTGCGAAGGATACGGTAAAAGGGGTTCAGTCTCTTAGAGAATACGGGTTCAGGGTGGGGATCCAGCTTATGCCCGGTCTGCCCGGGGATTCCAATGAATGCTTTCGCTCAACCATCACAAAGGTCATAGGTTTGCATCCGGACATGGTCAGGCTCTACCCGGCCCTGGTCATCCGGGGGACAGAACTTGTCCGCTGGTACAACGAAGGGAGGTATTCGCCCTTAAGCCTCGAAGAGGCGGTAGAAATATGCATGGAGGGCTGTATGCGGTTGGAATCCGAAGACATCCCGGTCATTCGGATCGGGCTCATGAGCTCTCCTACCCTTCTTAAAGAGGGCCAGATAGTGGCAGGGCCCTGGCATACCGCTTTCGGATTCTTAGTGCGTTCGGGTATACATCTGAAAAAAATTGCGTCCTGTTTGCCGGGGCAGGGAGAGAGGTCACAGATCAGGATTCACGCCCCAAAAAGGGAGATCAATCTGATCAGGGGGTATAAGAATCAAGGTATCGAGTGGATTGAGCAAAGGACCGGCGCAAAGGTTATAGGGGTCGAATCGGATGACTCCATTGCCCCCGGACGTGTAAGGATCTAAAACATATGAGTTTCTTGTCAGGCTTTATTGCCATCATAGGTCCCCCAAACGTGGGCAAGTCCACACTTTTGAACCGCATCCTGGGGACGAAACTGGCCATTGTATCTTCCAGGCCCCAGACAACCCGGAACCGTATCACCGGGATTTATCATGGGGATGGGTTTCAAATGGTTTTTATGGATACGCCTGGTATCCACAAGACCCGGTCCGCCCTTCACGAAAGCATGGTCGAATCCGCGCTCGCGACCCCCCAGGAAGTGGATTTGGTATTGCTCGTCATAGAAATGCAACGCCCCGATGATCCCGAGATTCCATCCGTGGTGGGCAATCTGAAAAAACTCAAAAAATCCTGTATCTTAGTGATAAACAAAATTGACATGTTTCCAAAGGAACAAATCTTACCTGTTATCGATAAGTTGAGACAGACACATCCATTTGAAGCGGTTATCCCTGTTTCGGCACTTAAAGGTGACGGGGTGGACGCCCTTCTTGAGGAACTGAAATCGAGGTTGAAGCCGGGACCACAATTTTTCACAAAGGACATGAACACCGACCGGACAGAGGCATTTCTGGTTTCAGAGCTTATTCGGGAAAAGATCTATTTTCACGTGAAACAGGAACTGCCCTATTCGTCGGCAGTTACAGTGGATAAAATGGAGGAGATACCGGACCGGAACCTCCTCTCTATTGCGGCCCGGATTCATGTGGAGACAGAATCCCAGAAAGGAATACTCATCGGACAGAAAGGCCGGATGGTCAAGGCCATAGGCCGTTCAGCCAGGCTGGAATTGGAAAAGATGTTCAATGTTCAGGTCTATCTTGATCTCAAGGTGCGCGTAGAAAAGAACTGGACTAAAGATTCCAAGGCCCTCAGGCGTCTGGGTTACTGAGCACAAAAAAAACCAGCCTCTCTTGATCAGAGAGAGGCTGGTTTTTTAGGAGGAAAGAGTAATTGTTGTTTGTTGCATACATGTTAGTGCAAAATGCTTGCCAAAAACAGAGCCCTTTGTTCATTGTTGGATAACTCATTGTTAAAACACATCTTTTTTGAATTATGTATTTTTCATTTTTTCTTGTCGATTTCAATAAAAGTACAACATGTTGTACCGGGAAATCGTCAAATTGCGGATTTATTGTATAAGTAGTTTAAATTATTGCAAAACTGTAGGTACAAAATATTGTACCCAAAAACTGCATAAGAGAGGCTATGCCATACAACATATTTAAATTGCTAATAAAATGTAGGTACAAAATATTGTACTTCTAAACCACTATTCCATATTTTTTCATTTTGTGCTGAATTAAATTCTTTTTGATCCCCAGCATCTTTGCCGCATGGGCCTGGACGTTGTTACATTGGTCCAGGGCCCTTCTTATCATTTTTTCTTCTATCTGCTCTAATGCGTCAGGCAGGGGGACATTTGAAGGCACAAGCCTTTCCACGTCGAATTCGGCTTCGGCCCCTGTAACCTCTCCGGGCAAATCCTCCGGAGTTATGACCCCTTCGGGATTGAGGACAACGGCCCTTTCTATGACATTTTCCAACTCCCTCACGTTTCCCGGCCACTTATAGGTGTAAAGGGCCTTCCATGCCTCCGGGCTCAGTTCGATCTTGTTTTTTCCTTTGTCCTCTCTGTATTTCTCAATAAAATGCTTGACAAGCAATGGAATGTCGTCAACCCGCTCATGCAAGGGGGGAACTTCAATTTCCATAACATTGAGCCGGTAAAAGAGGTCTTCCCTGAAGAGATTGTTGGCAACATCCTCCTTGATGTTTCTGTTGGAGGCCGACAATACCCGGACATCCACCTTAATGGTCCTGGTTCCTCCTACCCTTTCAAATTCCATCTCCTGTAGCACCCTGAGAAGCTTGACCTGCAGCGGCGCAGGCATGTCACCCACCTCATCAAGAAAAAGCGTTCCGCCATCAGCCACTTCAAATCGTCCCTTTTTCATGGCAACCGCCCCTGTAAAGGCCCCCTTCTCATGGCCGAAAAGCTCGCTTTCAAGCAGGGTCTCGGTTAACGCGCCGCAATTTATGGAAATGAAGGGCCGGTCTTTCCTCGGGCTGTTGTAGTGGACGGCCTTGGCAATGAGCTCTTTTCCGGTACCCGAAGGGCCGGTAATAAAGACAGATGCCCTGGATTGAGCCACTTTGCCGATCAGATCGTAAATCTTGAGCATGGGCTTGCTCTTACCGATTATGTTACCGTACTTGTAGCGGTCCGAAAGGGCCTCGCTGAGTAGGCGATTCTCTTTAGTGAGACGGTAATTTTCAAGGGCCTTTTTTATAATCAGCTTTAATTCTTCGTTATTAAAAGGCTTTGTAATGTAATCGTATGCCTTTTTTTTCATGGCCTCAACGGCCATTTCGATTGTGCCGTAGGCCGTCATCATAATAACCGGAAGTCCGGGTCTTATTTTTTTACACTGTTCCAGAAGCTCCATCCCGCTCATGCCGGGCATTTTCATGTCGGTGATGACCAGGTCCAGGTCCGACTCGCGCACTGAACGGACGGCCTCACGGGCACTGTCTGTTGTAACGATTTCATACCCCTCGGAACCCAACAGTGCCTCAAG
>DAOUXC010000172.1 GCA_030666795.1 Desulfobacteraceae bacterium | reverse complement strand
TCTATTGGAGCGATCATCTATTTGTTTTTTGGCCCTCAATTGGTATCCTGGTATTCTAGTTTACTGGTTTTTTAAGGAGACCTGATTTTGCGATTTCCCTTCTACAGTTTGAGGACCGGGGTCCTTGCCCACCTGGCTTTTTTAATTGTCTCCGCAATGCTCCTGATCAATATGGTCATGGTAAAATTTTCGGAAAAGGATCTTATCGAGGCCAAACTTCAAACAGGCCGTTTGCTTCTCAATTCCATTGAACAAAAGGTGGGAAATCATATCATAAGTCAGCACAGGACATGGGCTCAACTTGAATCGGACCGCCGCCTTAAAAAAGAAATAAACCGGTTACTCCGGACAGGAGGTTTTTCAGGGGCACTGATTGTCGACAGGGATGGCGCTAAGGTTCTCGGATACGGTTCATGGGGGGAAAGGGAGGAGGAGGGCCTTTCTGTTTGCCGGGACACTTTAGTTACAAGAAGGCCTTCCTGCAGCTTTTCCGGCAGCATCTGGGGAGTAATCTGGCTTGCCAAGGAAAGGGTCAAAATATCATCACCCATCTTTTCTGACGGACACTTTCTGGGTGCCATGACCATCTATGCCGAGTTAAGACCCTTATATGAGAAACTGAGAAAAGCAGAAAAGATCATCTTAATCTACATTCTCCTGAACACAATTATTCTTGTCCTGTTCGGCATCTATCTTCTATCCAGGACAGTGGTCAGGCCGATCCACAAGCTTCTGAGCATTACTGAACAATTTAAGGGTGGGGAACAATTTCCAAATTTAGCGGATTCCTCCCCTAATGAAATCGGCAGACTCTCTCGTTCCCTGAATCTGATGCTTAAGCGTCTCGATGAAAACAAAAAGGAGTTAAAGGCCCATATTTCTTCTCTGGAGAAGGCCAATCAGGATCTCAGGAAGGCCCAGGACGAAATAATTAAATCAGAAAAGTTGGCATCGGTCGGTCGTCTGGCTGCCGGCGTGGCCCACGAAATCGGTAACCCCATCGGGATTACCTTAGGCTATCTGGAATTGCTAAAGGACGGGAGCTTGAGCAAGGAGGAAAGTCGGGACTTTCTGAAACGTATGGAATCCGAGATTTTGCGAATCAGTCAGATTATCAGGCAACTTCTCGATTTTTCAAGGCCCGCAAGTGGTGAAATGGAACTGACCGGCATCCACGATTTGATTATGGAAACGGTAAATATGTTGAAACCCCAGCCAATGATGGCCCACATTAAAATTCACCCTGTCCTTCAAGCACCAAAAGATACTGTCTGGGCGGATCCCAACCAGTTAAAACAGGTATTTCTAAACATCATCATGAATGCGGCAGATGCCATGACAAATGAAGATGTTTCTAATGATGAGATCGTCGGGACCCTGACAATAAAAACCCTTGATACGGAACATTCCATTGAACTCCGGTTTGAGGATAAGGGAACAGGCATTCCGCAACAGGAACTGGCCCATGTTTTTGATCCCTTTTATACAACCAAAGACACGGGTACTGGTACGGGTCTCGGTCTGTCGGTCTGTTACAGGATAATAGAAGGTATGGGAGGAAATATTCGAGCGGAAAGCACTCAGGGTGAAGGGACCACGATCATTATTAACATGCCCCTTTATCATGAAGGCTCACGGACCCCGGCATCGGAGAGGGCAGGGGATAAGGAGAATGTAAAAAAGATATAGACGGAGATAAACTATGTCTCAACAACGTGTACTCATAATTGATGATGAAAAAAACATGCGCCATATGCTTGAGGTCATGCTGAGCAAGGCCGGTTACGCAGTTGAAAGCGCGGCAGACGGCACCGGGGCCCTTAAACATCTGGAGGCGTCCGATTTTTATTTTGTCCTCTGCGATATCAAGATGCCCCGCATGGACGGAATGACTTTTTTAAAAAATGCCATAGAGAAATACCCGGAAAAGACCTACATAATGATGTCCGCATACGGGACAATTGAAACAGCGTGCGAAGCAATGAAAGCCGGGGCTTATGATTACATATCCAAGCCCTTTAAAACGGACGAGGTCCTTTTGACATTGAAAAAGGCCGAGGAGCGGGAACGGCTGAAAGAAGAGAACCTAAGACTGAAAGCAAAAATCAGTGAAATAGAACGAAAATATTCTTTTGGACGCATAATCGCTCGAAGTGAGGCCATGGCCCATGTATTTGATCTTGTACGCACGGTTGCCGACCACAAGACCACTGTATTAATCACAGGTGAAAGCGGAACAGGAAAGGAGTTGATCGCAAAGGCCATCCATGCAAGCGGTAGCAGGGCAACCGGACCCATAGTGACCATAAACTGCGGTGGTATTCCGGAAAATCTCCTTGAAAGCGAGTTATTCGGATACAAGAAAGGCGCATTTACCGATGCAGTCAAGGACAAGCCCGGCAGGTTTGAGGAGGCAGACGGGGGGACCATATTTCTGGATGAAATCGGTGAAATGCCCTCATCCTTACAGGTAAAGCTTTTACGCGTTCTCCAGGGGGAAGAGATCACTCCCTTGGGAGACATAGGTTCAAAGAAGGTTGACGTGAGGGTCATTGCCGCAACATCAAAGGATCTGAATAAAGAGGTGAAAGAGGGCCGATTCAGGGAAGACCTCTTTTACCGTATAAACGTCATGACCATTCACCTTCCCCCGCTGAAAGAAAGACGGGGAGACATCCCCCTCCTTGTGGGCTATTTCATTAACCAGTTCAATAAGAAACTGAAAAAAAATATCGAGGGGCTTTCTTCGGAAGCAACCCCGCTCCTCATGGAGTACGACTGGCCCGGGAACGTCAGAGAACTCGAAAATTCCATAGAAAGGGCGGTCCTGCTCGCCACGGGTCGCTATATCACGCCCGCTGAACTGGAGCAGGAATCCTTCCAGTCGCTTGGTCCCGTGGAAGCGCTTTCCATTAAAAAGGCTTCCAAACGCCTGGAGCGGAATCTTATAGAAAAGGCCTTGAAAATCACGGATGGCAACCGAAGCAGGGCTTCTAAAATTTTAGAGATCAGCCGTCCTATTCTGCTCTCCAAAATCAAGGAATACAAACTGGATTTATGAATATCGGGCAGTTTACAAAAGGCCCTTCATTAGTCACTTTGTTCCAAAGGCCTTCCATTTTTCCTCTACCCATGTCAGGTGCTCTTCCATCATGGACCTGGCGCCATGCGGATCTTTTTTCTTGACTGCTTCGTATATCTTTTTGTGCTGGTCAAGGATTAAGAAAACACCCGTCGTTTCCTCAATAAGTTTCCAGGCTATAAGGCCCATGTAGTCATCAGCAAGGTCTAAGATATTCTTGAGAATGTGAACCCTGAGAAAGTTATGGGTAGCCTGGGCAATTGCCAGATGGAACTCAACATCGTCGCTCAACGAAAAGTGTGCCCTTTCGGCATCCTCTTCCATTCGTTTTAAGGGTTTCAGCATCTTACTTAAATCACTTGAGGTCCTGTGCTCCGCCGCCATGTATGTTGAGGCCAACTCGATATCCTTCCTGAGTTCATACAATTTATAAAGGTTGCTCTCATCCTCTTCCAGAATCTGTATTAAGGGATCGGACATAATAGGCGAACTGACACTTCGAATATAAATCCCCTTGCGCTTTTTTATCTCCACGAAGCCTAAAGTTTCAAGGATGTTTATGGCCTCGCGGAGTGATGACCGACCCACACCGAAGTGTTCCGCCAGTGTCCTTTCCGGGGGCAATTTTTCGCCTGGCTGTAATTTTCCCTCCTTAATCAAAGACTTTATCTGGTGGACAATCTCTTCGGGGATCTTGTATGGCCTGATCTGGTTGAATACACTATCCATGTGGTCTTTTCCTCCTTGGAATAAAGGTCGAAGCTCAATCCATTGGTTTTGTGGCCCGACCACCAAATTATGATTAGCAGCCTCTATTTAATATGTCAAGCCGTTCCAAACCCTAATTAATGACGTTCGTTCAGGATAACTACCTGAAAATTCAATGCTATATTTTCTGTGAATTATTTTAAAAAAAGGTTGACAACGTCAAGGTCTTTAGTTAGCTTGGTCTGACCATCACATTTTAACCTTGTAAAGCTATTATCTCAGTTAAATTCAAAAAATCCACGAAGGCTGAATATTCCAAAGAATATTCCTGACTCGGCAATTAAAAAGCCGGAGCCTAAAATGCTAATAAACCATATGGTATATATAATACCACATCAAAATTATCATATCATAATTATCAGATTATTTGATTGCCGGATTAATATTACGGAAAGGAGGTGTGATTAGCGGAGTTTGGATTTTGATTAATAGATTGGGCCAAACATAATAATTAAGGGAGGATAAAATGAAAAGGTTTAAGGTTTTAGTATTTTCGTTTGTTTTGGTCATGGTTCTCGGATGGGGATCAACCGGTTTTGCAAAAACTATTAAATGGAAAATGGCTTCTTCCTGGCCTTCCGGGACACAGGTCCAGTGGGCGGCGGATTTTTTTGCCAAAACGGTCAATGATATGAGTGGCGGCAGGCTGGTGATTAAGAGCTATCCGGCGGGCAAATTAATCGGAGCTCTTGAGGTCTTTGATGCCGTCAAGATGGGAACTATCGATGTATCACACTGCTCGCCCGCTTACCAAATAGGTAAGATACCTGCCGCGGCCCTTTTCGGGTATATCCCTTTCGGTATGGAAGCTGTCCCTTATTTAACATGGATGTATGAAGGGGAAGGACTTGCCTTATACAAAGAGCTGTATGCCAGATATGATTTCGGGTTTGCGGCCCCCTGTGGTATCCTTCCAAGCGAAGATCTGGCCTGGTCCAACAAACCTATCAAGTCCATGGATGACTTTAAGGGCCTAAAGTTTCGTACTTCCGGTTATTGGGGGGAAATACTCACTGACGCGGGCGCGGCGGTCATGATGTTGCCTGCAGGCGAGATTTACGAAGCCCTTCAGAGGAATGTCCTGGATGCGGGAGAGTTCAGCATTCCAAGTATGGACAAGACCTTATCGTTTCATGAAATTGCAAAATATCTGCTGGTTCCCGGCATCCACCAGCCTAGTACGATTCTGGACTGCATAGTGAACAAGAAATCGTGGAATAAACTCCCGGATGATCTCAAGGCCGTCGTAAAAGGGGCTGCTCAACTTACAACGCTGAGGATGCTGACTAACAGCATTCATAAGGATGTATCAGCCCTCGAGTTTTTTGAAAAAAAGGGGATAAATATAATTTACTTGGATCCGGAAATTCAGAAAAAACTTTATGCCAAATCACTTGCTCTTATGGAAAAAAAGGCGGCAAAAGATCCATTGTTTGCCAAGGTCTGGAAGTCCCAGGGGTCATTTCGAAAAGGCTTTAACGGCTACAAGAAGCTGATGACGCCGCAGTATGAGTAGTCCACCGTGGAGATTGCCTGCAAGGCTACGTCAGTGTTGAAAAGACGATAAAGCAGGGACCAGGCATTCAGCCCGGTCCCTGCCTGACCCAATTAATGATAGAACTGACTTAGTTTGACCAATCGTAACATTTTAGCCCTTTGAAACATGCCTCAATCCTGCAAAGCGCTAAAGTGTTCCCACCAGTCGAAGGATGAATCTTTAAAAAGTGTGACAGGGAACTATGGAAAAAGATAACAGATTCATCAAAATTGTAGAGAGCATTAGCGAGTTTACCGGAAAGACTGTTTCATGGCTTGTTCTTGTCCTGACACTTATGCTCGGCTATGAAATCGTCATGAGATATCTCTTTAATGCCCCGACCAAATGGTCATTCGATATGAGCTATATGCTGGGTGGTTCTTATTTCATGTTAGGAGAGGCCTACACCCTGCTGAAAAAAAGGCATGTGAGGATAGATATCTTTTACTCCAAGTTTTCGGCCCGCAAAAAGGCATGGGTGGATATTGTCTTCTATCTGATCTTTTTCTTTCCGCTTTGGGCCGGGCTCCTGTACGCGCTTATCCCTTATGTTTATCTCTCATGGGAAACAGGCGAGCGATCCATGCAGGGCTACTGGATGCCTGTAATCTACCCCTTTAAGACCGTTATGCCGGTGGCGATTTTTCTTTTCCTCCTCCAGGGCATTGTGGAATTTATCCGTTGCATAGTGACTGTCCGCGAAGGAGGTGCATCATGAGTCCCGAGTTTATTGTGCTTTTGATGTTTGTAGGACTCTTTATAGGTATCTTCTTCGGTTTTCCGACTGCCTTTGTCTTGGGTGGTCTGGCAATGATTTTCGGTGTTCTCTTCAGCGGTCCGGAGGTCTTTGGTTTTTTCATTGTACGGCTGGAAGGCGTAATGAAAAGTTATACTCTTTTGGCCGTTCCTCTCTTTCTGTTTATGGGCGTGTTCATCGAAAAGTCCGGTGTAGCTGAGAGGCTTTTCAGTTCCCTGTATCTCCTTTTGGGAGGACTCAGGGGTGGGCTAGGTATCAGTACTATTGCCATTTCAGCCCTTTTTGCCGCTGCCACAGGTGTCGTGGGTGCGTCAGAAGTAACCATTGGTCTTATGGCTCTTCCTGCCATGCTCAGCAGGAATTATAGCAAGTCTCTGGCCTGTGGTAGCGTTTGCGCGGGAGGGACATTAGGCATTCTGATTCCACCGAGTGTCATGATTGTGGTTTATGGACCGATTGCAAACATTTCAGTGGGAAAGCTCTTTCTGGGTGCGGTTTTCCCCGGTGTCCTTCTGGCATTGATGTATATCGTCTATATAGCGATCAGATGCTATTTCAAACCCCAGGACGGGCCGCCAATGCCCCTCAGTGAGAGAGAAGTACCACTCAGCAGGAAGCTTTTTCTTCTCCTGACGTCTATTGCGCCGCCCGTTGTTCTTGTTTTTGCGGTGCTGGGCAGCATTTTTTTCGGTATCGCGGCTGTCACCGAGGCCGCTGCAGTGGGCGCAATTGCGAGCATATTATTGGCCGCAATTTATGGTCGTCTGACCTACCAGGTTTTAAAAGAGGCGTGTATTCAAACGCTGCAAATCACTTCTATGATTTTGATGATTGCGGTTGCGGCATCTTTCTTTGCCACCGTCTTCGTATCCCTCGGTGGGGATGATGTTATCAGTAATCTGTTTCTCAACCTGCCGTTGGGAAAGTGGGGAATCCTTTTCTCTATCATGTTCCTGTTGATCATCGTCGGGATGTTCATCGACTGGATCGGTATTGTCTTTATAGTAGTTCCCCTCATTACACCGATCGCTGAAGCGCTTGGCTTTGATCCCATATGGTTTGCAATCTTGGTAATGGTAAACCTCCAAATCTCATTTTTGACACCGCCTTTTGCATACTCCATTTTTTATCTAAAGGGGATTACACCACCGGAGGTCCGGACAACCGATATCTATAAAGGGGTTATTCCCTTTGTTGGCCTTCAGGTCATTGGACTCGCTTCATGCGTCCTTTTCCCAAATCTGATTACTTTTTTGCCCGGGCTGATGATCAAATAGAAATCAAGGGGATGCGGAGGCGGCAGAACTGCTACATATGAAAAACCAACCCAATGAGAAGAAAAAAAGCCCGGTGATTTTTCTTGGAGATATGAAAAAAAATCGTAAGCTTAAGAAAAATCAAAATAATCGTTTTTAACCCGGCATCGGCCGGGCCGCAGGAGTGAACCCCGAAAACTTGTGGAGAAAACAGCAACATGAATTATCCAGACATGTACCATATACGCCAGGTCTTTGACGCTCCAAAGGT
>DAOUXC010000086.1 GCA_030666795.1 Desulfobacteraceae bacterium | reverse complement strand
CGGAATGGGGGACCCCCTGGCCCCGAGCCGAAGGCGAGGGGAACAGGGAGGGGGGAGGGGAGGTATCACCCGTCCGTAACTTTTTGAAATGACCAGGCCGTGAGACCCGGAATCGAGGAAAAAACCTCATAACCCGCTGCACGGGTGAGGCATTTTTCAGGACTATATATAGAGATACAGCCTTTCAAAAAACCTCACTCTTACATTTTGCAACATTTCCGGACTTTTCAAAGGGCTGAAATTCTATGCCATGAGAGATTTCCAATAATTCATCAATCCAATAACACCTCGGAAGCATAAGCCTGAAACGGAGATCAATTAAAATGGAGCCCGTTGGTTTTAAAATTAGTAGAATTACAGGTATGAGTCAATACAATACTTCCGCGTTATAAACCCGGCGACTGGGCCCTGTAAAGGATGTCCACCACATTGCGGACATATTGTTCGTCGGGGATCCCGTCCGTGGCCTCTTGCGGGAATTCAACCATGGATTTGAAGTGCGCGGCAATGTCTCTGAACAATTCAACCCTCGCAAGGGGATCCAGTTCATCCCTTCGCAGCAAGGCCCTGAGAGCGATTCCCGACTCCTGAGGGGAGACGACCTGACGTAATCGGGCCTCCAGATGCGGGTAATCGTGAAATGAATTGTATTTGCCGGCCAGGAGCTGGTTCAGGTCTGGTTCGGAGATCTTTGGAGTCCAAACAACGACCGTATTGGCAGCTACATCTCCCAGGCGCTGGGCACGACGGCTTAGGAGGCACACCAGTCCGCCGACAAAGTAGAATGACGGAAGGCTATCCACAAAACGAAGCAGGTTGCGGATCACGATCTGGCTGAACTGAAGGCGCAAGCCCTGTTCATCCATCACCCTCAGACCGAGGAGGCGTTTGCCAAGGGTCTGGCCGCGCCAGTACCATTCCAATATAATGCCGTAGCCAATTGATACCAGGAAATATGCCAGGATAGAGACTGCCATGGCCAAATCCCGGCCCAGGATTCCTAAGATCCCGAGAACCGAACCAATGACGATTGAAAGTGCTGCAATGCTCGCAAGATCGACCGCCCATGCCATAAAACGGGTAACCGGACCGGAAAGCAGCATTGAGAAAACGACCCCTTCCGGGGTCGTTATGGTCAGGGTGTTTGTTTTTTCCTTGTTCATTTCAACCTATGAAACCTAATTTTATCTTGGCCGGACGAAGATTCCGCTTGGCGGGGGTCAGGGCCAGATGGCTGTTATAAAAACTCAAATCCCAAGCACCAAATTCCAAACAAATCTCAAATATCAATATTCAATGACCAAAACCGGATTAAAAAACGAACATCCAACTCGCCTATACCAGTTTGGGCGTTCGATGTTAGACGTTCATTTTTTGCTGTTTGTTATTTCGAATTTTGGTCATTGGAATTTGTTTGATATTTGTAATTTGTTATTTGTATTTTCCAATTTTATCTTTCCTGATTTACTGAAAAAAAGTAGGGCGGGTCACCGTGCCCGCCTTTTAGGTAGGCAGAGAGGCCGACCTTACTTTTGTTTTTCCTGATTTTCCCAAAAACAGTGCCAGTAAGATAAGTTCGACTATCCCGAATACAATCTTGACCTCATAAGGGATAATGGGTTCATGATACTGGGAAAAAAATGCCTCAATGATGCCTGCCCAGACTAACATGACCGCCACACCAAAAATGAGTGTTACCAGATCGCCTGATATCTTCCTGAACCGCATTCTCAATGATTCACGATCCCCCCATCCGATAATGGCACCGGCCAGCACGAGACCTGCCTGCCCCGCGAGGAGGATTGCCGGGATTTCCACTGCGCCGTGCGGGAGCAACCAGCCCAAAAGGAACCCGGTCTCTCCTGCCAGGACGTAATCCAGAGCAACGGCCCCTAAAATCACACCGTTACTGAACAGCAGGATTACCGTACCGATCCCCCATGTCATGCCCAATGCCATGGCGAGGATGGAAACTTTGGTGTTGTGCGTCATGAGATAGGAGGAAAAGGTGGTCTTTGATCCCCTGAGCCGGTCCTGTTCCGCGGACTCTTCCTTTGACACGCGTTCCGATGGACTACCCTGAAGATGTGGAAAAGGCATGAGGACCCGCTTGGCCTGGGAATCAAAGCTGATGGCACCGCCACCAAAGGCAGATCCCACAAGCATGATGGTTAAAGAGAGACAAAATGCCCGAATATGCCTGCGGAAAGTCCGTGGAAAGGTCTGAAAAAACCAGGTAATGGGCGCAAGACGATGCGGCTTATCGCGTGTCTCGTGGATCTCTGCGAAGGCCCTTCCAACCAGGGATTCGAGATACCGGCGGATTTCCGGCTCCGAAGAAAAGGTCATGATTTTGACGAGGTCCGTGGAGGTTCGCTGGTACAGATAATGAAATCTTTTAATCTGGTCCAGGTCCATCCTGTGTTCCGGCTTGTTCTCCACTATATGGACGATATCCTCCAATTCGGACCAGTAACCCCTTTCTTCACTTATGAATTTTTTCAGGTCAATGATCATTTTTGCCTTTTTGCGACACCATCAATTTTGGATTTTGGTCATTGTGATTTGATATTTGGTTATACTTAAGCCCGTTGCATGGGCGAGGCATTTTTCAAGGCGATATCTAAACCTGTCGCATAAACGTGTCCGATTTTCAGGCTTCTGCTAAAATTTGCCCTAAATACCATGCAGTAGCTGGAACGAACCCTGAAAATTAGGCCACTGCAAAAGGTTATAGCTCATGCGCTTTGAGATATCGCCTTGAAAAACACCTCACCCTTGCAGTCAAGTTGCAATATTACTCGGTTTTTCAAAGTGCTCAAATGTTAGGATATCTGTAATTCCCAAGAATCTTCAATCTTCAATCTTCAATCTACAATATCTGTCTCTGTTTAACACTGAGATACTGGGAAACCAATTGAGCGCACATTTTTTCATTATCAAGCAGAGAAAACCCGACGCCGCACCTCTCCAGGACCTTGCCTGTTTCATTGAGATTCTGCCAAAAAAAATGTCCGCCCAAGTGCGCGTAAAGGTCATCGACGGACGCGACTGACGGGGAAGAAAAAAGGGGTCTTGCGCCCGCCGGTTTCAGTACATTGACCAGTACAAGGTGCCTTCTGCTGATCAATTTAATGTTTCGCACAAAACTTTCGGCCAGGACAGGATCGTCCAAATTCGTCAAAAATAATAACAGGGCCCTTCGTCTGATACGTGTGCCGATGAATGTAAAAAGTTCTGAGAAATCGGGGGTCACACGCTTTGGCCTGAGGGTGTAAAGCGCATCCCGGCAGGCGTTATAGTGGGCCTTGCCGCTTTTCGCCCTCAAAAATTTCCGCACCCTGTCGTCAAAGGTGAGCATACCGAACAGGTCGCCCTGGCGTTCGGCTGCCAGATCCATTATCAAGGAAGCTGTAATAAAGCGCTCTAAGTTCGTGGTCGGAAGGGAAGACCCGTTTTCGCTACCGGCACTTCGGCAACTCAACCGGGAGGCATCTATAATGACATAGATTTTCTGGGTGCGCTCGATCTGGTAGACCTTTGTAATGGGATGTCCCCGCCTTGCCGTTGCCTTCCAGTGTATGTCTTCATAGCTATCCCCGGGAAAGTACTCCCTTAAATGTTCAAAATCCCTCCCCTTGCCCACTTGCCGCTGAGTATGAATGCCGAGCCCCCGGTTCGTAAAAAGGGCCGCTAAGTATTTTTGTTCATGGAAGAGTGCCGGATAGACTCTAATTTCTGAAGCCGTGGGCGCTGTTGTGCGCATGGCCCAGAAACCCAATGGCGAAGATACTTCCATGTAGCATTTATCCAGTACATGTCGCCCTGAATCCAATGCCTTTAAAGGCCACTTAATAGATGATCGTCGCCCTTCCCCCTGTAACTCGGTCATCATATCCCGCTTAGGTGAGTAAACCCCCGGGGGAAATGCCAGCCCGAGTCTCAGGCGCCCGTTCTTTATCCGGTCATTATGGATTCGGAGCCTCAGTTCTCCTTCACGACCCTTGGACAGACGCACTATTTCGGGAAGTTCCACACGGACGCCGTCGAGGCTCCCAAAGGCCAGAAACCCGTCTATTGCCGCCAGTGTCACAAATGCGGCCATCAGCGCGGCCGACAGCAGGGCAAAGGAGGGCGCGGCCGTCAAAAGGACGGAAAAGGGCAGAAAAATGAGGCCTACCCAAAAAAGCAATCTGGATTTAGGAACAATCATCGTGGTACTGCTATGCTCTCTAAGATTTCCCGAATAACTTCAACAATACCCAGCCCTTCGATCTCATATTCCGGCCTCAGGATCAGTCGGTGTTCCAACACGGGCACGGTCATGGACTTAATGTCATCCGGCGTGACAAAATCACGTCCCTCGATGGCGGCAAGTGCTCGGCTGGCCAATAGCAGGGACTGGGTTGCGCGCGGCCCGGCACCTACTAACACGCTCTGGTGCTTGCGCGTTTGTCTGACAATATCTACAATATACCCGATCAAGTCCTCCTGAACCCTTAACCCCATCAACTGGTTTCGCAATTCAGTCAGTATTTCGGGCGTGATAACAGGCTTTACTGAGTCGCCGGCCAATATCTCTTCCGGAGATTCCCTGCCTAACATTCGCCGGGCTAAAGTCAATTCCTCGTCTCGATCCGGAGTGTCCATGGTAATCTTCAGCATAAAACGATCTTTTTGTGCCTCAGGCAAAGGATATGTACCTTCGTACTCAATGGGATTCTGGGTTGCAAATACAGTGAAGTTGGGTGACAGCTCATGGGTTCTGCGATCAATGGTGACCAACCTTTCCTGCATGGCCTGGAGCAGTGCGGATTGAGTCTTGGCGGGCGCGCGGTTGATTTCGTCTGCCAATAAAAACGTGGTGAAGACCGGTCCCTTGACCAGAGAAAACAGGTTCCTTTGCAGGTTAAAGACATGTGTGCCGGTAATGTCAGTGGGCATCAGGTCCGGAGTGAACTGAATTCGCGCAAAATCACATCCCAAAACATGCGCAAGGGTCCTGACGAGCAAGGTCTTTGCCACGCCCGGTACACCTTCTATCAGTGCATGGTTTCCCGTAAAGATTGCGATCAGCGCCTTGTCCACTACCTCTTCCTGCCCGATAATAACCCTGGCAACTTCCTGTTTCGCACGGACTAAGACCTTTTTCAGAATTTCCGATTTATCTTCCATGATCCGTTCTCCTCCGACAATATCCTGTAAATGGTTTGGTAACCTTTAACAGGATCGCCCTGTTTTGAAGACCCTGAGCCGTTTTTTTCAAGCATGGCCCTTATTTTATCCAGTTGACCAGTGACAGTCTTTTTTCCGGGAACAAGGGTCTTTTCCCATTCCCTGAAATACACCCCAAGAATTTTCCGCGACGAAATATTGCGTCGCAGAAGGCTGATCATTCCTTCATTGTAGCCTTTGTCAAAAACAATATCATTCTCTCCTGTTGAAGGACCTTCATCACGAGGCGGGACAAAATAGGTTGAATTTTTCCAGACAAAAAGACCTGCAAGCAGGATGAGAACGAAAAAAGGCCAGTGAAGACGATATGTGCGTGCAAGGGTCACGATGCCCTGCCTCTTTTGAATCCCGAAGTGTGCCTCGTCAAAGATGACACTTGAATTTTTTCCTATAAGCCATGAAAGAAGTTTAGGGTGACGTTCTTCTCGCAGTGCCTCGTTACTGAACAGGTAGGAATCGGCACAAAGGACAATTGAACCCATGCCGAACTTCCTTTCAATTATGACCGGAAGGTCATTTCGACTGTAAATTACCCCCCATGGCCCCTGGAGATCATGGAAATAGAGCGCGGTGTGCCAGGAGATGGAATAGGGTAGGGGCTCTGTCTTCGAGGCGGAAACTCTTTTCGCGTCCTTTAGAAAACTACTCTTATCATCGTAGCGGACACTCACTCCCCAATGGTCTTTCATAGAAACGGACTTATCGAAAAATTCCGGAAGAAGATTGTCTTTTCCCTTTTGATATTTTTTGCTTGACTCGTTTGAACGGGACGATGTCTGTTTGTCCTTTGAAGTAGATTTTTGTTCCCGTGTCTCTCCATCTTCCCGGGATTTTTCTGAAAAGCGGTCTGCCTTTTCGTGTCGGGGTTTTTTCTTTACGGGGAAAAAAGAGATAACCAGACGCCCGCCCGAGAGTACAAACCGGTCAAAGGCCTTGGAAAGGTCCGGCCGGATACTGCCCATTTGAAATGCGCGTGCCCCTAAATAAAATAGTGTAGTATCCCGACCCGAATGTGCGTCAGACAGGGGACTGTAGTTTCGTTTGACCGAGACGGATTTCAAATTTTCAAGGCTGTCACAGAAGGCCCTGCTTCCCAATGGATCGGAACGAAGGGACGAATAGGGGGGATAGACGTCTCCGGCCTCAAATCTGAGGACAAACAACCGGAACACACCGGCTATGAAGACGGCTACAACAAGAAAAAGAAAAACAAAGGTGGCTTTTTTATTGAGTAACAAAGATAACCTCTTAAAAAGTCGCTCTGCGCCTTTTTATTAGGCGGGGAAGGGCTACCCCTCCCCCGCCATTTGAAGTGAATTCAAGTGGTTCCACCCCCACCCTCCCGCTATGCGGGATTGATGAACTCCTTTTAGGAGGCCATCAACTCCGTTATCCTTTCTTGATTCCTGGAAAAGACTTCCAAGTCTTCCTGTGTTACCTTGTGCATACCATACCAGGATCTGTCAAAAACCTTCACATTTTCGGAGAAAACCGCTGAAAGGCCTTCCCTTCCGTGGCCGCGTCTCCCCAACTCCCGCTTGTAATCGCGGTTTGATTTATATTTGGCAATGGTGATCACTTCATTTTCAGCTAAATGCGCGAGGATGGACAGGTAAAGGGCCCTCAGAGCCAGTCGGAACTCGCTCCTGTCCATCAATTCCTTAGCCATAACCATCCATTGATCCGCGGGAAGATCGTCGGCCTTTATATGATCGTCTGTCAGATCGGGCACAACAGGGATCGCTTCGCTGGTGGTTGACGATTGTCGTAACCTGCGCCTCTTTAACGTTCGCCAGAGAAAGACGCCTAAAAGTGAAAACAGGACCACAAGGAGAACCCAAAGCAAACCGCGAACCGAGGCTCCCCATCCCTTGCCCGGGCCTTCCCTGCTCTTGTCAGTTCCGGGAAAAAACTTCTCCAGCCAGTCCATAATCTTGCCTAACCAACGCGCAATGGCCTTGAAACAGGTCTTTGCTCCCCCTGCAATCCATTTCATCAGCGCTGCAATAGGACCCGGTTGAACACTACTCTCTTGCTCGATTTTTTCACGGGGCATGCGCCAGGCAAATTCCCGCCGGCTCATTACTTCATCTATGGAACCGGAAAGGGCTTCCGGGGAGACAGAGGTGTTTTTCAAACCATACCGGCTAAAAAATTTTCCTTGCCTTTCACCTGCCATCAAGGGACAAAATGGTCCTGCGCAAAGGGTAAGGATTATCATGGCGGCGAACATGGTTTTGTGAAGGGTAAATGCCTTCAGTTCCGTCCTCAAATCCCTTCCTGTTTTAAGGGATGCCCCGTAAAAACATCTGAGAGCGTAAACCGTCTTTATCAGGGGATCCAGGCACAAATAGGCAATGCCAAAGGTTGTAGTCAGGAAGGTGGTATTGAGCATGCTCCAGCCGCTTAATGTGAAAACGGTCTCAATACCCAGGAATTTTTTCAGCATTTGCGGGACCAGGAAAATGCCTATGGCCAGGTTCAGGAAGACAATAATTCCAAACATGAAAAATATAAATAAAAGGATATGGTTCTGTCCCGGCAAAAATTTTGCCTGGTGCCATGATTTTTTGAATACTGTCTTTATGCCATGGCCGTCACCATCACCCTGTGCGGAAACATTTTGGTAAAAGGCATAGGACCAGGCAAACGGAATCGCCATGACCAGGGCCAGGGGCAACACAAAAATTCCGGAGGCCTGGATCATTGTCTGGGTCGCGGTCAAACGACCGACGCGGCCAGGGGTCCAGGGGGATTTCGGCTCCCCGGCCATGTGGGCGATTATGTTTCGAGCAAAGATCCCGTGCCAGCATTTCATCCATATAAAGAGCATGGCCAGACCCAATGATGCGACCGCGCAATACTCACTTGCAAAGGCATTTCGGCTCATATCGGCCCAGAAGTACAGCAACCCCAGGACAAAAGGCAGGCTCCCAATGTAATAGCTGAAAAGGAGACTGAAAGGTGAAAGACGCAACAGGTGTATGGCCTGTTCTATGATTTCAATGGCCCCCCCTTCTTTTTGCCTTTTCTCGCGGTTCATTGTTTCCCCCACCATCCGGTTTGCCACAACGTTCCTTCATGAAAAGAAGTTGGAAGCGAAAGCAGAATCTGACCCACGTAATAAAAAAACATCCACAGTACCATACCCCCGCAAAGGAATTGCATCAATTTCATCAGCCCGGTATAGCGAAGGGATCGGACCTGTGATGACGTAAGAAGTTTACTCAAACATGAGGCGCACAACACTCTATCCTCGTGTTCGGCAATACATTCCCGGCAGAAACAGCGGCCGCATTCAGGGCAGCGAGCCACGGCCTCGCGAAGTTTGTGATTGAAGCAGCGCTGACGGCTGATGTCCTGCATTATCAACTCCCGTACTTAGGGGCTTCGCCCCAATTGGAATGTTGGAATACTGTAAAGTTGGAATACTGGGTTCTGGTGAAATGCAAAAATGGGTTATTGGGGAAATTTCCCTTGGCATAGGAATTAAAAATGTTCACAAATGCGGAAATTCCTTATTAAAATCAACATTCCAATCTTCCATCCTTCTATTATTCCAAGTGTGAGGCAAAAGCATCAAGCCTCAATAAACCTTTTTAATTCCAGTAAGTTGTAGAAATTGTGAGACGTTTAAATTAACGATTCAGATTTGTGAGATAAACCTCTAAAACCTGAACCTTTGAACCCTGAACCCGTGAACTGTTATTCATGTTCTTGCCGGAAGCCCTTAAGCGAAATGAGACCGGAAACTCCGAGGGTAAAAGAGCACACGACAGAGAAGACAGCGATCCCCATGAGCCATGGACTGTCCATAGGGGATAGGTTGGAAAATGCCTTAAACAATTCCCACTGGTTGTGCAGGGCTTCGGGATGTTTAACCATGGTAACGAAGAAAAGGATATAACTCAAAAAGAAATCAATGCACACAAAGCCCAGGGTTGTCCATGTTATGGCTCGAACAGAATCTTTCATATTGCTGTCATGCTGTTTCACCAAAGCAATGATAACGAACACCCCTGTGGCCATGGTTATGGCGCTCGAAAGGAGCGTGACGGCCACATGATTATAAAATATAAAGATCCCGGCAAATAATCCCCAGGCCAGGAGCAGACTGAACAAAATCGAATGATAACTCCCGTGCTCGTGTCGCAGGTCCTTACGGGCCCTGACGGTAGCGGAAGGTGAAGTCGCCTGCCGGGACTCCTTTAGGGCGTTTTCCTCTATCGTTTCTGATGTCAGGGTCCCCTGGGCCTTTTCAATCAATGGTCTCAACCGGTCCATTGACTTTCGTACGGACCTCAACCTGTTCAACGAAGGGAGTTTTTCCGTCTGGACGGCCGTTCTAAGGTGGCATTCGCACGTGGGTCCCAACAGGCAGTTGATCAATAGTATCAGGAGAAACAGCCCTGCCATTATGCTGAAAAAAATTACCCATGACCCCCCCATTAAGACAGCCAAAAGGGTTAACAAACCGCAAAACAGGCCTAAGAAAAAATTCTGTATCTTTCCGCGTATGGTTTTACGGATGACGACGGACTGGATGTCCGTATAGTAGAAACGCTTGTAATCTTCCGCAACACGTTTGGAGTCAATGGAAAGCATGTGGTCCGCGCCCAACCAGAGGGTATTAAGTCCCCCTAAGAAATTTTTTTTCTTACCTGGCAGGCGTTTATATGGCTTTTGCTTTTTCGGCATTTGTGATGATGTGTAACATGGCTTTTAAGAAAATGTTTTTGTTCTTTTATAAATCCATCGTAACTACTTAGGTTGTCATGTTCACGGTTCACAGTTCACGGTTAATCGCTTTGCTGTTTTCTTTGTATCTCCTCTGCAACAAAGAATTGGCTCCGGATTTGTATGCAATAGCGCCTGGTGTCCTGCAAGAACTGGATGAACTATGCATTTGGTTTAGAATGGAACCTGTTTTTCATCAATCTAACCTTGAACCCTGAACCTCTGAACGTTGAACCTGAGCAGTTACAATCCATCATCGTGTCGCACAGGAATAGATAAAAGCCGACCATCCGATGATTTGAAGGACGGCGAAAATAATCGCTATGATCAGGCGCGCCTTTGTTCGTTGTATAATGCTTGAAGGTGCTTTCCAGTAACGTATGGCCATGAAAAGCGTCATGGGTGCGGTCAAAATTGTGGGCCACACAAATAGCATAGGGACAACCGCGAGTAACAGTACAATGGTGTCGTAAAGGGTGCGATGGTTTTCCAGGTCTTTGATCTTGTGTCTTTTTTTGCCTGATTCCAGGCAGGAAAGACAAAGATGACGGCCATCGAATTCCACATCACACAGTGCACACAAAAACCTTCCGCACACAGCACACGGAACCACTGCTTTTTTCTTAGGGTGATAAAAACAGGTGGCCTCATCATCTAATACCGGGGACTCTGCCGGTGCATCTGAGGGAAATGCCCTGAACAGGGCAGGGAAGACCTCCACGCGCAAAAGGGCGTCACAAGAGGCGCAATGGATCATGCCCGGTGAATTAAAAAAATCGGTTTCAAGGGGAGTATTGCATTTGGTGCATGTAATCAAGGCAGTCTTTCCTTAGCGAAGTTGAAGGACAAATCGCAAACTCCAATATCCAACACGCGGCGCAAACGCCTGCGCTGCGCATGACCAAAACCGGATTAAAAAACGAACGTCCAACATCGAACATCGAACTTCCAACGTTGAATTATGTTACGCCTTCGGCGTTTCAACTTTATT
>DAOUXC010000177.1 GCA_030666795.1 Desulfobacteraceae bacterium | reverse complement strand
TCGACCCCTGGACTCCTTGAATCCTGATCATCGATCAACTAATTTGGAGATGATCCAGCTTGTGTTGATCGCTGTTGATCTTTGGTCTCGTAATGACAGCACACTTCCCGAGATGTCTCATGAGACACTCATGTATCACCAAATCTCATGAGACACCTCGGGACCTATCGTGACCACCCCTGACCTGCACCGTATTTCAACCCACCCATTAAAGCAGGGGTTAACCGGTCAATATTAAAAGATATTTTCTATTTACAGCACTGATTTCTCACGGTTTTTCATTCTTCCGTATAAAAATCGTGTCTTTGCCTATCAACAAATACCTCTTTTTGATTGTTATGAAATCTGCGTAATATCATAACGTTAGGCACCAATCTCTGCGATTGAGACACTTATGCCTCATATTCATCCCCTAAACGGCCGGCAGACCGCAATTCACAGACAGTCGATTCAGGGTATAACTTTTTAATTTTAATGGGTTTTTTAATTGCCGTTATTCAGATTGGGCTTTTGGCACGTATCTTGATGTTTATACACAAACGACATGTCAGATTCCTTCGGGGGGATTAAACGTATGAGACCATGCGATGAAAGTATCAAAGAGACGCTCGATCTTGTTGAAAACATGCTTGATCTTGCGGACAGGGGTGATGTGGTGCGTGAAGATAATGGATGCGGGGTTCTCTATGGTGTTTTGAGGGATTCCGCGTTCAGGATCAAGCACCTCGCGGAAACGGAAAAAGAAGTCCATATCAAAAAGGGCTGGTGGAAATAGAAAAGGGGGGTCCTGTAAATGTCGATTTTCAGATGCACGAAGTGCGGTCACGAGAAAGAGGGAAGATGCAAACCTCAAAAATGCCCCAATTGTGAGGGTAAGAAGACCTTTGAAAAAAAGGATTCCAAGTAAAACCGTTAACGAGTGTCCATACGGAAACAACCCGTTTCCGGATGGAGCTTTCAGCGGTAAGCGGTCAGCGGTCAGCATTCAGCCGACACCTTGTCTTTAATGTCCTTTGCTGAAAACCGAAAGCTGATGGCAGATAGCCCGAGTCCGGAAACATTGGTTTCCGGATGAGCACTCACTAAAACAATAAGGAGATTCAATGAGATGAGTAAGACAGAGAAAAATCTATCGGACGCGTTTGCGGGAGAATCACAGGCCAACAGAAAATATCTGGCTTTTGCCAAGCAGGCGGACAAAGAGGGTCACACCCAGGCCGCCAGGCTTTTCAGAGCGGCGGCAGAGGCGGAAACGGTTCACGCCCATGCCCACTTAAGGACTCTCGGCGGGATCAAGAGCACCGCGGAAAACCTCAAAGAGGCCATTGAAGGTGAGACACATGAATTCAGGGACATGTATCCGACCATGATCCAAGAGGCAAAGGAAGAAGGAAACAAGGCTGCCGAGCGAAGCTTTACCTATGCGAACGCGGTCGAGGAGGTCCATGCCGGACTCTACCGGAAGGCCCTGGACAGTCTTGATAGTCCGGAGGATGTGGAATGCTATTATGTGTGCTCGGTATGCGGATATACCTGCGAAAACGAACCCCCTGAAGCCTGTCCGGTCTGCGGTGCCAAACCCAAGGCCTTTATGAAGGTGGAATAGGCTTATCATCCTTGAATCCCGAACGTTTGAGACTGAAAGGAGATTAAAAATGGCGGAACCCGAACAAATGTACCAGTGTCAGACTACAAATTGCGGATATATTTATAACCCGGATAAGGGAGACCGAAAGGGAAAAATTCCAAAAGGTACCCTGTTCGAGGACCTTCCGGACGATTGGAAATGCCCGGTCTGCGGGGCAAGTAAAAAGGCATTCCGACCGCTCGTGGGGCCCGGATCCGTATTGGAGGAAGGAGGTTAATATAATGGCCGCGCAAAAATTGAAAAAGGTGCACGTATATCAATGCCCCTGCGGGTATTGTTATGAACCTGAAAAGGGGTGTACGGAAATCGGTTGCTCGCCGGGAACACCTTTTGATGAGCTTAAGGATCAATTGACGTGTCCCAGGTGCCAGAGGGCAAAAGTCCATTTTCGTGAAAAGAAATATTCTGTTCAAGACAATTAAATAAGGAGGTATCCAGAAGTGGAATTAAAAGGAAGCCAGACTGAGAAAAATTTACTGACGGCGTTTGCGGGAGAATCACAGGCACGAAACCGATACAACTATTTCGCCAGCAAGGCAAAAAAGGAAGGTTTTGTTCAAATGTCCTTCATCTTTGAGGAAACGGCCAACCAGGAAAAGGAACACGCGAAGAGGCTTTTCAAATTCTTGGAAGGCGGAGAGGTGGAGGTGACGGCGGCATTTCCCGCCGGCGTGATCGGGACAACACTACAAAATCTCAAGGATTCCGCGGCCGGAGAGCACTATGAACATACCGAGATGTACCCGGGTTTCGCGAAGACTGCCAAAGAAGAAGGGTTTGAGGATATTGCCGTTGTTTTTATGTCAATAGCAGTGGCTGAAAAGCAGCACGAGAAACGTTATAACGATCTGGCCGCGAATATAGAGGCGGGTCGCGTTTTCAAGAGGGATGAGGAGGTTGTGTGGCGTTGCAGAAACTGCGGTTATATCCACACGGGCTCAGAGGCCCCTGATTTATGTCCCGCCTGCGCGCATCCGCAGGCCCATTTTGAGTTGTTAGGTGAGAATTATTAGGATTGATGATTGGCGATTGAAAAGCCAATTTTGTCATTCATTATTCCTTTTGGTAAAGCTTCAAGATGTCGGACAATGTACTCGATTAGACCGGCAAGGGTTAGATTATAACTTCAGCTTATTAACTACTTAATCAATTAATAAAGGAGGATTATACAATGGCGGAAAAACTGGAGATTTATAAATGTGAAGCATGCGGCAATATCGTGGAAGTATTATATGGAGGTAAAGGGGAACTTGTCTGCTGCGGCCAGCCAATGAAGCTCTTCAAGGAGAACACCGTGGATGCGGCAAAGGAAAAACATGTACCGGTAGTGGAAAAGACCGCTGACGGATTCAAGGTAAAGGTCGGTGATGTGGCTCACCCCATGGAGGAAAAGCACTACATCCAATGGGTAGAGCTTGTTGCCGACGGAAAGGCCTACCGTCAGTTTCTTAATCCCGGTGACGTCCCTGAAGCCACCTTTTGTGTTGAGGCCGATCAGGTTGCGGCCCGCGAATACTGCAATATTCATGGGCTATGGAAGAAATAGAAGAGAAGACGGAACTTTTTCCAAACAGTAAGCGATTAAGTAAAAATTCAATAAGGGGGTTCTAAGATGTCGGACAAAAAGTACAGGGTCAGGGCGGAATGCCCGCAGTGCGCATGCGGAGACGTAACTTTTTTAGGACCTGAGAAATTGCGCGAAAAGTTCATCGGAAATGAAGAAGAGGTAGAGATCCTTTGCCCTCATTGCGGCACAAAGATAAAGGGTAAGGTGGAAGTGGAAGAGAAAGAATAATTTTAATGGACTTATAAAAAGCCTATCTTTAGCCCTGTGGACAATCTCAGCCCATATTTCATAAAGGCTGTAGTTTATAATATGGAGGCAAAAAATGGGAAAAGCGCTCGTCGTTTATACAACAAGAAAAGGTTCAACAAGAAAAATCGCGGAATTGATAGCTGAAGGAATCAGGCTTGACGGCGGTGAAGCGGAAGTCAGGAATGTCACCGAAATCAAAAAAGACGAAGATCTTGCTGGTTATGACGGCTATGTGTTCGGGTCTGCCACTTACCATGGCGAGATGATGCAGGGCATGAAAACCATGCTTTTCTTAAGTGAAAAGGCGGGTCTTAATGGCAAGGTGGGTGGCTCTTTCGGCGCCTTTGGATGGAGCGGTGAAGCACCAGGCCGAATCTTTGACACCATGAAACATATCCTCGAGATGAATATGATCGGAGGGCCTTTAAAGCTGAAATCCGCCGCATTGGGCGGTGGGACGAAGATGGCTCAGGATTATGGAAAGGAAATAGGCAAGAAGCTGGGCGCGGCTAAGTAAATATCCGGGTCCAGAGAGATCGGCCTTGGTTATTCCCAGAGGGGACTTGCTTTGTTGGAGTTTCATTGACTGATTGAAATTCCAAATGTCAAATCCCAAATATCAAACAAATTCCAATGACCAAAATTCTAAAATCCAACCAAGGTCTTGTCGTGTAAGTTTTTGGTCATTGGATATTGGAATTTGAGATTTATTTGTAATTTGGTGCTTGGGTTTTGTATTTTTAGGCGCAAGACTCAAAGGCAGAGACATCTGATCCTGACCTTGCCCTGATGACCAGGTTTTATAAATCAATAAACCTCCGTAGAGCAGGTTCCGGGGTATTACCAACTTAAAAAACGTACGGCTATTTCACCAAAGGAGATTAATCATGACCACTCCCCAACATTGTCCCGGATGGGAACAGTTTAAGGACTTAAAGGCCTTTACATGTAAGTGCCCGAACTGCGGGAAGGAAAAAGAAATTTTTTCTGACGAGTTTGAAAAGGAGCATACCTGTAATGGATGCGGTGAGAAGATTGATTTCACCCAGTGCACTTTGGAAGCCAGCACATAGGATCGTCATAGTACTATCTAAATAGAAGATTCCCTTTTTTCCTCTTTGAAAAAGGGGACGGGGAGTTCTCCTCTCTAACACTTGTCATTGTGGCAGAGGAATCCCGGAGGACAACGGGGAGTACTGTGCACAGAATCGTGCTGACGCCCGATTTTGTAAGCACTCAGCAATCAGCGGTCAGCATTCAGCTTAAGGTATCATGCTGAAACCTTAAGGATTGAGAATTTTCTCTCAATTGGGGTTGTACTATTTTTTTCGGGATTTATTTTATTAACTGGAATTAAAAATATTGGATCATCACGTTAGCCTCTTCAGGAGATTTTATGAAAAAATTTGAATATGAAATCACAAAACATCCTGCCGATGAGTTCACCCATCTCGTCTACTTCTGTTCTAATGAGGGGGAATGCGATTTTGACCAACTGCCCTCTAACCAGACAGAAGTGCTGGAAAAAATTTTGAATGAAAGGGGCGTACTGAGCTGGGAACTCGTACAGGTATTTTTTGGCAAAGATGGCGTTGTCGCCTTTTGGAAAAGGGCGATATGATTTATTGCTTAATCGAACCAACGCTTGATTAGGGAGCTGCGGTCGATCAGCAATCAGCAATCAGCTAACACCTTGTTTTTAATGTCCCTTGCTGAAAGCCGAAAGCTGATGACTGATAGCGCGAGTCCAAAAACGTCAGTTTCTGGATGAGCACTTAATAACCCCATGAAGGGATAACTAATCCACGAAGGAGAAATATCATGGAAAAGGAAATTAAGAAGAAAAAAGATACAAAAGTACTCGATATAAAAGAGGCAACCATTTGTGAAGCCACCGCGCAGATGCTTAAAAAGGCTGAAAAAGACGGTGTGGAGACCGCGTTTCACCGGGCAAATACCATGAAGGCGTGTCCCATCGGCGCTGACTCCGCCTGTTGCAAGCACTGCTCCATGGGACCCTGTCGTTTAAATGCAAAGGATCCTTATGGGAAAGTGGGTGTTTGCGGTGCTACTATTGATACTATTCAAGCCAGAAACTTTGCGCGCATGGTCGCCACCGGGGCCGCGGCCCATACGGACCACGGAATGAGCATGTTGGATGTTTTCAGGGAAGTGGTTAACGGTAATGTAAAAGATTATACCATCAAAGATCCCATAAAACTGGAGGCGTTGGCTAAGGAGATAGGCATTGAAGTCGAAGGCCGGGAAACCGAAGACATCGCAAAAGATCTCTACAAGGAACTGGAACGGACTTATACCCAGGTCGAAGGGGAAATCCCCTTTATGAAAAGGGTTCCGGAAAAAACTTTGGAAACATGGCGTAAACATGGCGTGGTCCCACGAGGGGCAATGCGTGAAATCATGGAGATGATGCATCGTACCCATATGGGCGTGGATCAGCACTATGAGAACATTACCAAACAATCCACCAGGACGGCCCTGTCTGATGGATGGGGTGGCTCCATGGTCGCAACGGAAATTTCGGATATCCTTTTCGGCACACCCACGCCTGTCAGAGCTGATGTGGACATGGGCTGTCTGAAAGAGGACCAGGTCAATGTAATCATCCATGGTCACGAGCCTAATCTTTTTGAATCCATGCTGGATTCTGTCAGTGATCCTACCCTGATTAAGGCGGCCACGGACGCGGGTGCCGAAGGCATAAATCTTGTCGGCATGTGCTGTTCCGGTGCCGAGATGATTTCCCGCCACGGGATACCCCATGCGGGAAACTTCATGTCCACGGAAACGGTTTTGATCACAGGTGCCGTGGATGCCATGGGTGTGGATGTCCAGTGCATCAAGCAGGGATTGGTAAAGGTGGCTGAATGTTATGGAACAAAGCTTTTCACTACCAATCCAAGGGCTCATATCGAGGGAGCCGAACATATAGAATTCGAGGAGCACGAACCACGAAAATGCACCGACGCCATTGTTGAGATGGCTATCGTAAGATTCAAAAACCGGACCCTGCCTGTTGAGATCCCGAATATAAAGACAACCGGGATCCACGGATTCTCCCACGAGTACATCAATTATATGTTGGGCGGGACCTTCAGAGGCTCATATACGCCTCTCAATGACAATATTATCAACGGCAGGATCAGGGGAGTGGCCGGCGTGGTGGGCTGTACAAACCCGAGGGTCAAGCAGGATTATGTGCATGTTGAACTGGTCAAGGAGTTGATAAAAAAAGATGTCCTGGTTCTTCAGACAGGGTGTTCACAGATCTCTTTGGCCAAGGCAGGTCTTTATAAACCGGAAGCGGCTCACTTAGCCGGGTCCGGTCTGAGAGAAGTCTGTGAGACTGTGGGTATGCCCCCCGTGCTTGGTGTCGGATCCTGTGTGGATAACAGCCGGATCCTGATTGCGGCAGCCGAGATGGTAAAAGTTGGAGGGCTTGGTGATTGCATGGCGGACCTGCCTGCCGCAGGGGCCGCACCCGAGTGGATGAGTGAAAAGGCCATCTCAATCGGCCACTATTTTGTGGCTTCAGGTGTGTATACCGTGTTCGGTGTCACTTTTCCGATTGTGGAGGAGACGAAATTCCACAAGCACCTGTTTGAGGGGCTGGAAGAAGTGGGATACGGAAAATGGGGGTTTGCAAAAGATCCCCGTGAAATGGCCAGATTGATGATCGCCCATATTGATAAGAAAAGAAAGGCCCTCGGCATTGATAAGGCCAGGGAGAGGGTGCTTATGGATATGAGTGACAGGCGAGATCTGAAGGCGGCATAAAAATGGTGCTTAATGCCGGCGTTTAAACCGCATCAATCCCCGTCATAAATGGCGGGGTATTGTGCGGGGTTTGTTTTCCATTGAAAACCTGGTCCTTTGGGCCGGTCAGAGATAGATGGCTCTGCCTTGGATTTTTGTGTCCAAAAATACAAATTACAAGCACCAAACTACAAATAAATCTCAAATTTCAATATCCATTGACCAAAACCTTTCAGGACAAGACATTGTTTGAATTTTCGAATTTTGGTCATTGGAATTTGTTTGATATTTGGGATTTGATATTTGGAAT
>DAOUXC010000215.1 GCA_030666795.1 Desulfobacteraceae bacterium | reverse complement strand
TTTGGATTTTCGAATTTTGGTCATTGGAATTTTTTTGATATTTGGGATTTGATATTTGGAATTTCAATAAGTCAATAAAACTCCGACAAAGCAAATCCCCTCTGGGGATAACCAAAGCCTGGGCCTCTGGGCCAGAATTTTTACTATGTGGGTCCGGTACCACTCACCTTCGCCCTCTTTGGCAGTTTCTCCTTTTTGTTCCTTGTCAGCTCCAACGCATCTATGATTCTTTTCCTTGTGTCCCTGGGTTCGATAATTTCATCCACGACCTGCGCGGTCCAACTCCGCGCAACTTCGAATACATCGACTTTTTCTCTTGCCCTGCCCAGATAACCTTCATGGGCGTCCTCCTCAATACCTTTCCCGTAAAGCCTTCCGTAATCAGCTTCCGATGCCTCCACGGCAAACCTGGCCATAGGCCAGGCGTAGGAGAGATCCACCCCCATGCCCTTTACTCCGCCCATTATCAGGCTTCCCGCGTCAGCG
Source organism: Desulfobacteraceae bacterium (assembly GCA_030666795.1). Lineage (GTDB taxonomy): Bacteria > Desulfobacterota > DSM-4660 > Desulfatiglandales > Desulfatiglandaceae > JAIOSR01. Next base: position 6,194 of record DAOUXC010000215.1, on the reverse strand, counting down.
TAGGACTCTCTCAGCACAATACTGATCTTCGGAATCGTAGCGGTTGCGTATGTGTCGAGTATCTTACCGAAATGCCTCAAAAGGCCCCTGGCCTCCTGCTCTTCTCCGGGAACTACGGGAGGAGTGTCCACCAGGGTAACAAGCGGGATGCCATAGGCGTCCAATACCTGCAGGAAACGATAGTACTTGTCACAGGAATCAATCTCCATGATGCTCCCCGGTTCTCCGGGATTATTTGCAACCAGACCTGTGACTTCCCCGTTGAACCTGCAAAAACAGGTGATAATATTTTTAGCGTACTCATCCTTTATTTCATAGAATCTGCCCTCGTCCACGATCACCCTGATGATTTCATGCATGTCATAGCTTCGTCCATAGTCGTCGGGAACAATGCTTAATACCTCTTCCACTTCCCTGTCAAACCTGTCCGAAGTCTCCATGACCGGGGGTTTCTCTCTGTAATTGGAAGGCAGGTAACTCAGGATCTCCCTGGTCTTTCTGATAGTCTCCTTATCATTGTCTCCTACTACATCACAGGTGCCGCTGTAGATCATATGGTAATCAGCCCCGCCGACGTCATCCCCTATTTTCTCAGACGTTGCCGCCTGTGTCATCCTGGGTCCTCCAAGCCAGAGGTGGGCGCTGCCCCTGCTCATCAGAAGAAAATCACAGAGTGTCGGACAGTAAGCCTGTCCGGCTATACATGGGCCCAGAAGGACATTGATCTGAGGAATCATTCCGGAAAATCTGGATTCGAGCGCGAACCACCAGTCAATACCGGCCATTGGTACATCCCTGTAACCAAGTCTCCCGCCTGATGAATCCAGCAACCAGACCATCGGTATTCCCCAGTTGGCTGCCATCTCCATCAATCTGACGAATTTAAGACCATGCTGGGTCCCGATCGATCCGCCCAGTATGGTAAAATCACTTGCGTAGAGCGCTATTTTTCTCCCTTCAACCCTGCCCGTACCGATTACCGCACCGTCACAGGGCGCGTCCGATTCCCTGCCGTCTATACGCGAGCCGGTTGTGTTTACACAGGAGCCCAGTTCGACAAAAGTTCCCTCGTCTAAAAGGAGATCGATCCTCTCACGGGCCGTAAGCTTATCGCGGTCGTGCTGCCGATCAATGTGCTTCTGACCCCCGCCCGTTAAATTTTTTTCATGGATCTCTTTAAGTCTTTCAATCGCTTTGTCCATTGCTCCGGTCATATTTTATCCCCCGGCCATACTCAGGCAGGCTTTATGGAACGTTTCTTCTCAGGCAATTCCTCAATCTTGTCATGGACCGCCTCGATAGCCCTTATAATCCTTGACCTTGAATCTCTCGGATCAATAACCTCATGGGCCGTGTAGTAAGTTGTCCAGAATTTGGCCAGATTCATTACCGAGAACTGCTCCTTGAGAATACTCAAGAAGTTATTAAAAACGGCATCAAAATTTCCCTCTTCCCTGGCCTTTGCCAGTTCTTTATGAAAAATCGCGTGAACAACCGTCTCGGGTCCGGTGGGGGCGAACTCGGCAGTGGGCCATGTGTAGACGAAATCGGGAAACATCCTTGAACAACCCAGGACAATATTGGCTCCCCCGTAAGACCTCCTCAATACCATGGTAACCTTTGGGCACGTTAAATGAGAGTAGGAGTGGAGCAACTTTGCCCCGTGTCTTATAACTCCGCGCCTTTCCCATTTGTCTCCGGGTGGGAAAGCGGTGGTATCGACCACAGTGACCAGGGGGATGTTGAAGGCATCGAGGAATCTCATAAATCGATCGTATTTATCCGAAGAATCAGGTTCAAGTATCCCGCTCATTTCATCCGGATTATTCGCCACGATTCCCGTCACCCTTCCTCCGAATCTGCAGAACCCTGTTACCAGATGGGACGCGAAATCTTCCTTCAGTTCGAAAAATTTTCCGTTATCGACTATCTTAAAAATGATTTCGTGGATGTCGTATGTAAACTTGGGGTTATCAGGCATTACTTCCAGAAGGGCGGGATCCTTTCTTTCCGGGTCATCGTCCGTTTCCTCATAAGGAGCACTTTTCCAGCAACTTCCCGGCAGGTAGGAGAGAAGCATTTTTGTCTTTAGAATGGCGTCCTCGTCATTTTCAGCAACGATATCGCACTGGCCGCTTCTTTCCATGTGGAATTCAGCCGTTCCCGCTTCGTCCGATTCCTTATTGCCCCCCAACCATAGAAAGCCTGTCTCTTCGTTCATTATAAGGAAATCGGACAATACGGGAACCGAGGCCAGCACTCCCGTGCATGGACCCAGAAGAAGGGTAATTCTGGGTATAATCCCGGAGTAAAGACAGTATTCCCTGAGAAGTCGGCCAAGCCCGTTAAGACCCGAGTCTCCGTCTTTGATACTCAGCCTTTCACCGGCCGAATCTATTATGCTTATAAGTGGCATCTGATTCTGCCCGGCCATTTTTGTAAGGTCCACCAGTTTCCAGGCGGCCTGGTCACCGAGGGAGCCGGACATTACTGAAAAATCCATTGAATATAACGCGACAGGGCTGCCGTTGACCTTGGCAAGACCCATGACTACGCCATCTGAAGGACTTGGTCTTCTCTTTCCGTCAAACGGTATGCGGGAATCCGTGACAATAGATCCCATCTCATCAAAAGTGCCGGCATCCACAAGGAGATCAATACGCTCCCTGGCGGTGAGCTTGCCCAACTTACCCTGAAGTTCCAGACGTTCCTTTCCTCCGCCCGCGAGATTCTCCCGGCGGACCCCTTCGAGTCTGTCCAGGTAACTGTTCATCCATTGTCCCATTTGTATATGCTCCCTGAAATTTGTCGTTTCAGAACCCTTCCGCCATATTACGTTTTCCTGTCAGCATCTGAATTTTTCTCAATCCCGCTGAACAGCAATTCACAGAGGGACTCACTCAGTTCATCCGGTGACATTACCCGATCAAAAGCTACCGCGGTTAAACAGATGTTTTCAAGGGCCCCCAGGATTATCTGCCTGATAATTGAGGGCGAAACATCATCTCTGATTTCCCCGTTTGAGACACCCTCCTCAATTATTGACTTAAGAGTATTGCTGTATTTTTTTACCAGCATGTAAGGCTCGCTGTTGTAGTAGTCGGGGAAACTTCTCACTTCAACAAGAAGAATCTTAGCGAATACCCGGTCTGTCGCGTAAACGTTTAGATGAGACCATATGACCTTTCGCAGCTTATTAAGGGCTCCCTTTATCCCCTTCACATCAAGTTCAAACCGGGCGTCATAATGCTCAAGATATTCCCTCAGAACCTGATAAAGAAGGTCCCTTTTGTCTTTAAAATATTTATAAATAAGGGCCTCCGTTACCCCTGCCGTCCTCGCAATCTCGGCAGTTGTAATGGAACCGAAGTCTTTTTTTTCCAATAGTAATCGTAATGAATCAGCGATTCTAATACGGCCGGGCGGAAAACCGCTTGTCTTGCCGTCTTTAACGGCTTTTCCGGAATTTTTAACGGCGCTCATCTCACTCCTCTTCAAAACCGGGGCTGAACCAGACACCCTACCCCTTTTTCATGCTTTTCAGGAAATTCACGATTTCCCTGTGTTCTTTTGTCCTGAGCATTATGGCCTGATGCGCGGCCTCCCATTCCAGAATTTCTTTAAGGGTCTTATTAAAACTCTCATCAAGGCCTTCCTTTATCAGTGACATGGCTGACAACGGCTTCTGGGCCAGCAAGTTGGCCAAAGACCGGGTCTCATTGTCCAGATCTTCATCCGGCACGGACCTGTATATTAAACCCATGGAAGCCGCTTTCGTCCCGTCTATCTCGTCTCCCAGAAAAGCCAGTTCTCTTGCCTTTACGAGACCCACAAGTCTTGGCAGAAAATAGGTTCCTCCTGAATCGAGGATAGCCCCGATGTGTACAAAATTTTCCCGTAATCGCGCATCGTGCGAAGCCACAACAAAATCACCTGCAAGGGCCAGATTTGAACCCGCGCCCACGGCAACACCTCTCAGTTTAGTGACAATGGGTTGTGGTATTTCACGCAGCAGGCGAACAACCCGCGCGAAATGTCTCATCCCGTCAAGCCATACAGGCGAAGGGTGGTCCTCCAGGAAAAGGGTTCTGTCCGCCCCGGAACAGAAGTTCCCCCCCGCGCCCTGGAAAATCACCACTTTTGTTTCTTTGTTGGATGACAGGCGGCCTAAGGCTTCCTGAAGTTCAAGGACCATGTCCACATTCAAGGCATTCATTACTTCCGGACGATTAAGAGTCAGTATGCCGACCGCCCCGCTGTCTTCCACCTTAATGTAATCATAAGGCATTTTAATTCTCCCCTGCCGGTTGGTTCCGGTCAAACCTCAAAGGCCTTCGAGTCAGTTAACCGCGCAAAAAACATTCAGGTTAGTAACATTCACCTTTCTGTAATTGTTTTATATTTTGTTTCCTTCATATCAGCATGTTATCATGGTTAGTAAATATAACTTAACTTGTCAAGAATATTCATTGTCCAATGGACACCATACGGTTTTTTTGAATGATCCCTTTGTTGAAAATAGAGACATATCCACAAATGAACCATCCTGTCCACAGGGCGGGCTAACTCACTTGTTGTTCCCAAATACGTGGTTAATTATGGCGGCACTCCAGGCGGGCGCAACGACTATGAAGTAGACAATATGGAAGAAAAAATGTCTGTACATGGCAGTGGCATCCGTCTTCTTAACTCTGGAGACAATGGCGACTGCTATGCTGAGTTCCCGGGGGAAAAAGGGCAGGGGGTGTATCACGTTTCAGAGGATCATCCGGTTAATGAGTGCCGCGAAACTGTTCAGCTATTAAGCCGGCAGATGGGAATGTTGACCCAGCCCACAGGCCGTCGTAATTCACGAAGGTTTAAGCATCTAACCACAATAGATCCGGAACAACCGGACAAGCCCTCATTTTACCCGGCCTGTTGCCGCCAAAACTCCATGGGATTGACTTTGCCTTGACATACAAGGCCGAATCGCCTACATTTCAGGCCTAAAAAAAGGACTTCTTATCAGATGTTTGAAGACCTAAAAAAAAGCAGGCCCGGCCTTGACGGGCGGGTTGCGGCAGGGAGGAAAAATTCAAGATGAAACTCAAAAAGATTAAGGCTCCAGTCCGAATCATGACGCCTCTGATGTGCGCGCTCCTTATCCTGGGATTTGTGGTAGTCTCTTGGGCCGCTGGCCCACCCGACCCGAGAAGTAATTGCAATAGCCGAGATGGTGGAAGCATCTATTGGGTGGGCAACGGTATTCCCGCCAGCAAACTTAACAGCTATTATGCCGTATGGAGCATGTCTTATGAAAATGCTACCATCGTCAGCAATCAGAGATGGACCAACCGCAGATCCTTCGGGGGGCACACGACGATCAAAAATCCTCTTTTCGGCGGCACCCTCCACGTGAGCGTCATTGTCTACAATTCCAGCGGCACCAGGGTGGGGGCCCAGACCTGGAATACGCCACTGAACTGGAACAAAAGCGCAAATTCGGGGGATACGTATATAAAGTACGGAAACAACCTCTGGTGTTTCTGCATGACCCTCACGGCAACGAAAACGGCACGCTGTATGGGCAAGGTTATCGTGAAATTCGAATAAGGTTGAACCGGGGCGTTTCCGTTAAGCCCTTCCTTCAACCGTATTTCACGAAGAGAAATAGAGAAAGGTAACAGACAAACAACGATGGCGAGCAATCCCGGACGGCTTTCCCGACACTGACTTACCGGGCCTCCCCTCTTCTATTTACGGACCATGCCCACCCCGATATCAAAGGCCTCCAGATTCACCGGGATCTTATCAGGTGACATTTTCCTGGACAGCACCGATTCAAAGGACTCACGGTCAAGGGGAAGGGCCTCTGTCGCGGCTAAGGCGCCAACGGATATTATGTTACCGAAGATGGGATTTCCCAGCTTAAGGGCCTCTTCGGTGGCGTCGATGAACCAGGAACTGAGGCTCATTTCCTGAACCCATTTTCTTATATCTTTTAGAGGGGGATAGGACTGTTCCCCCGAGATGACCCCTATGGACTGGATGGGTCTGGTATTGCAAAGTACCGAAACCTCCGGGTTTCCGTAGTCCCTCAGGACCCTTACTGCTTCGGTCGGCTCAAGGGCCACGATCATATGTGCCCTGCCCCTGGGTATCTGGGGAGAAAAGGTTGACGTAGCGGATATCCTCAAATGGCTCATGACAGA